>CAITUB010000124.1 GCA_903895515.1 uncultured Acidimicrobium sp.
GGGTTTACGGCGCTTGAAGTAACCGAAGGCGCAAAGCGCTTAGGCGAATCGCTGTTTAGCTACATCACTCGCTTGAAGGAAGCTGGCCTTGCATCACTGCCAGGAACCGCAGCCGAAATTTTGGACGACGACATTCGCAACATCATTTGCTCCGACAAAATCAACACCGAAGAATGGTTGGACTGTCACCAGGTTGCTCACGAGGCCGGCTTGAAGTCCAACATCACCATCATGTTTGGTTCTGTTGAGCACCCGCTTAGCTGGGCTAAACACATTGTGCGCACGCGCGCATTGCAAGAAGTTACGGGTGGATTCACCGAGTTCATTCCATTGCCGTTCGTGCACATGGCATCACCTATTTACTTGCAGCACAAAGCACGTCGTGGGCCAACGTTTAGAGAAACGCTTCTCATGCACTCAATCGGTCGCATTGCATACCGCGGGCTTATTGACAACGTGCAAGTGTCGTGGACAAAGATTGGTCAAGAAGGCGCACAACAACTTCTTCGTGCTGGTTGTAACGACATGGGCGGAACGTTGATGAATGAAAACATTTCGCGCGCAGCAGGCGCAAACCATGGTCAGTTAATGACCGAAGAATCCTTTAGAGCAATTGCCGAACCGATTGGCAGATCACTGCGTCAGCGAACCACTACTTACGGCCGACCAGACCGCGAGCCGCCGACACGTCAAGCTCTAGCTGCGATTTAATTGCATCAAGGCCGTCAAACTTTCGTTCACTGCGCAAGAAGTGTTCGAACGTGACACTCACCTGCTGACCGTAAAGGTCGCCAGAAAAATCGAGCAAGTGTGCTTCAAGTAGCGACACGTCTGCGTGTTCAAAAAACGTTGGCCTGCGACCAAGGTTGATTGCGCAACCATGCACGCTGCCGTCTGCGCACGTAAACATTCCCGCGTACACGCCATCGGCTGGCAAACACATTTGGTTCGACACTTCAGTATTGGCTGTTGGGAAACCGATGGTGCGGCCACGCTTGTCGCCGTTCACCACTACTCCGCGCACAGAAAATGGTCGACCAAGTAATTGCTGAGCAACTTCAACCTGCCCACCGGCAAGTGCACGGCGAATTGCAGTGCTGCTTACGGGTTCGGCAACGCCGTCTGGGCGTGGCACTAACTGCATTGGCACAACCTCAAAGTCGTATTGCTTGCCGAGTTCGCGCAACATGGCAACGTTTCCACCGCGCTTGTATCCAAAGTGGAAGTCTTCGCCAACCACAATCAACCTCGCACCAAGCGAATCCACCAGCACGCGCTTTACGAATGCAGCCGGGTCTTCCTTCGAAGCCGCTTCATCGAAATGCACAATGAACGTGGCGTCAATGCCGGTTTCTGCAAGCAACTCAATCTTTTGGTCGCTATCGGTCAGCAATTTCGGTGCAGATTCTGGGCGCACGACCGATGCAGGGTGATGATCGAACGTGACCACCACGCCCTGGCAACCCAATCGTTTCGCTTCGGCCTGCACGTGAGCGATAACTGCGCGATGGCCTTTGTGCACACCGTCGTATGCGCCAATCGTGACAACAGATCGCTTTACTGGCGCAACTGCAGTGTCGGTGTCACGAAGAATAAGCACGAATATTTACGCTATCGCTTCAGCCAAAACCACTGATGGTTTTGCATTGGGTCCATCTACTTCGTACACCGCAAGCAGAGCACCCGCTTCATCTACAACCGCCCAAGGCGCACTGCCTTCCCACGCGGGAAACGACCTACCGTGACGAATTTTCACTGCAGTTTCTGCATCGGCAACCACGCGAGTCATCGAGCGCAGCGCGGTAATTGGCTCAAGCAATGTCGCATCTTCAATGCTGGTGCAATCGGCAAGAACAAAGTCGCCCACTGTGGTGCGGCGCAAATTTCGAAGGTGCGCTCCTCCGCCTAGCAACGTGCCCAGGTCGGCGGCAAGTGTGCGCACGTATGTTCCCGACGAGCACCGAACTTCAATGCTCGCAATAGTTACGCCGTCTTCAACTCGAACACTGTGCACATCAAATGAATACACCGTTACTGGTCGTGGCTTGCGCTCAACTTCTATTCCTTCACGCGCTAGTTCGTGCAAACGTTTGCCATCAATTTTCAATGCCGACACCATGGGTGGCACTTGCATAATCGGGCCAGTCAACTTCGCTGCGGCAGCACGCACTGCATCAAGCGTCAACTCGCCCATCTCAAATGTTGCGGTCACCGTTCCCGAATCGTCCAACGTGTTGGTCTCACTGCCAAACACCACTTCGCATGTGTATGTCTTGTCCATGCCACTCAAAAACTGCATCAAGCGGGTGACGTAGCCAACGCCAATCACCATCACACCTGTTGCATCAGGGTCAAGCGTTCCCGCATGACCAATGCGTCGTTCGTTCAGTTGCTTGCGCAGTCTGCTCACCACGTCATGACTTGTCATGCCCGCAGGTTTGTCAATGAGTGCCAAACCGTGCACGGTTGGCGGACGGCGTTTCGCCATTGCTACTCCGTGTCGTCAGAAAGATTGCGCGTATGCATTGGATCGTTGCGCAACACTTCATCAATACGTGCTGCTGCACGAATTGCATCGTCTGGGCGGAACTCCAAAATTGGTGTGCGACGCGCATGAACTTGCGTGGCAATTGCCGACTGCAGCTGCTTGCGGTAATGACTAAATGCCGCCAATATTCCGGCATCGCCTTCTGGGCCCTGCAACGAGTCGAAGTACACAATGCCACGGTTCATTTCAGCGTCAACATCAATTGCGGTAATGGAAACGAATGCCAAGCGATCATCATCAATTCGCAGTAGTTCTTCGGCCACCACTTCGCGCACGGTCTCGCTAATGCGGGCTTCGCGTGGGTAGCTGTGCTTGCGGCTATTCGATGAACGCCCGCGTGAACGGCCTTGTGGTCTGCCCATCGTGTTACCTGCACTGCCTTTCCGATCCAATCACGGCGTTTTTGCCGCTTGGCTCATCTACGATACGGAGGCTATGTCAGCAAAGCGCCCACAGGGTTCAATCCGCGGAAATGACCCGGAATCCAAGATTCCAGCCTTCCGCTACACCTCGGGCTTAGCCAATCAAATTGAGTCCAAATGGCAAGACCATTGGGACGCCGAGGGCACTTTTGAAGCGCCGAACCCAGCGGGCCCTCTTGCGCAACCAGAAAAAGTTGCTGGCCGCGAAAAGTTGTTCGTGCTCGACATGTTTCCGTATCCGTCTGGCGCCGGACTGCACGTAGGTCACCCACTCGGCTACATCGCCACCGACGTGTTTGCGCGTTACAAGCGTATGACTGGTTACAACGTGTTGCACGCACTTGGCTACGACAGCTTTGGTTTGCCAGCAGAACAACACGCCATCGTTACGGGAATTCATCCGCGCATTAACACCGAGTCGAACATTGCAAACATGCGTCGTCAATTGCGCAGGCTTGGTTTGGGTCACGATGCACGTCGCAGCGTCAGCACCACCGACGAAGAGTTTTATAAGTGGACACAATGGATCTTCTTGCAAATTTTCAATTCGTGGTACGA
>CAITUB010000125.1 GCA_903895515.1 uncultured Acidimicrobium sp.
AGTTCCAGCCACGTTGCTGTAGCCAGAACTGCCATAATGCAGGCATGACAATTTCCTTTCGCGCGTTAGAAATTCCTGCATCCGAACTTGCTGAAAAGCCACTTGGCCAGCCATCTGCCGAACCATTGACCGGGGAGAACTTGACTCGTGCACAAGTGTTTCTCGACAACGAAACCGTTACATCGGGAACGTGGGAGTGCGAGCCAGGTGCATCGCGTTGGGAATTCACCACTCGCGGCGAAGTGATTTATGTAATCAAGGGCAGCATGACCGTGCACGAAGACGGTGGCGAGCCTGTCTTGCTGACCGTTGGTTCAAGCTGCATCTTCCCAATTGGCTGGAAGGGTGTGTGGACAGTTCACGAAACACTTCGCAAAGTGTTCGTTGTCTATCGCACTGCTTAATTACTTTCGTTAACGCGTAGCAACTACTGCTTCAGCAACTAGGCGAATTCGAGCTCCCGCTTCGCGCAATACCTGTGCATCATTAGTCAGTGCAAGCCGAATGTGTCCTGCACCACCATTGCCAAAGCTTTCGCCAGGCATGACCACGATGTCGTGGTCGTTGAGCAACATCCATGCAAAGTCTTCGCCAGACATTCCCGTTTCGCGAATGTCCACCATGATGAACATGCCGCCTTCGGGCATGCGAGCCTTTGCCGCCGATGAACCTTCAAATGCGCTGACGAGTTGATGCGCGCGATCTTTAAATGCGGCGCTGAGGCTTTCGACTTCAGGGTGGCGCTGCGAAAGGGCAACAGCCAACGCATCTTCAATAAATGGTTGAGAGCCAAACAGCATGGCTTCTGCAACGAGTACAAGTCGCTGGGTCACTTCGGGTGGAGAGGCGATCCAGCCAGCACGGAACCCTGGTAGAGCATGTGACTTTGAAATTGAAGACACTGCAAGTGTGCGATGACGAAGTTGCGGGCGATCGAAAGGTGAACAGAATGGCGCACCGTAGGTGAGGTCGGCATATACCTCGTCAACAACAATCCATAAATCGTGGCGTTCACACACTTCGCCAATTTCATCAATTTCGTTTTGCGAAAGCACAGCACCTGTTGGGTTGCTCGGCGTGTTCAACAGCAACACTCGCGACCGTGGAGTAATTGCCGCTTCAATTTGCTTGGCTGTCACGTGGAAGCCATCTTCGGGAAGTGTTGGAACGGGAACAAATGTTGCACCCGATGCCGCGACAAGGCCTTCGTAGGTGGCGTAATACGGATCTGGCACTAACACTTCGTCGCCAGTTTGCACCAACGTCATTAACACCGTGCACAAACCGTTTTGTGTTCCTGCGGTGTACACAATTTGATCCGGCGAAACCTCTTGTCCCGACCTGCGCGAGAGGTGAGTGGCAATTGCATCGAGCGCAACTTGTTCGCCTTGTCCCGCTGCATACTTCAGTCGTCCGCCACGCAGAGATGCAACGGCTTGATCAAGCACGCTTGCTGGTGGCGGTAAATCAGGTTCGCCAATGGAAAGGAATGTCACCTTTTGGCCTGCAGCAGCTCGGGCTAGGCCTTCCACATGTACCGCCCACTTGGCTGCCCCAAGACCAGAGAGGCGATCGGACATTGGGGCGAACCGGTTTGGCGACTTCTTCACGCTATGAAACTATCGCTTATGTTGGTACGGATATGCAGATGATGAAGCACTACCACGCAGCCCGAGCAGAAATTGATGCTCCTGGATCTCCACTCGCAACAATGTTCACTGAAGTACTTGGCGTTTCCATCAAGACCTTTGCTTCTGCACCACCGCATTTGCGTGCGCTATGGGAAATGACGGCTGGTTATGCCGACAAGGAATACATCATTTACGAAGATGAGCGTTACACATATGCACAAATTCACGAACAGGTGCGAAAGTTTGCCCACTATTTGATTGAGCAAGGGGTGACGACCGAGTCGCGAGTAGCTCTCGGTATGCGCAACTATCCCGAGTGGCTTGTTGCCTATTGGGCAACGGTGTCAATTGGTGCGGCTGTAGTTGGGCTTAATGCGTGGTGGACATCGCCAGAAATGGAATACGCGCTTCGTGATTCAACACCTCATGTGTTGGTGGTTGATGATGAACGCCTCGAACGATATTTGAGCACCACGGTTGAGCACTCGATGCACGTTGTTGCAGTGCGCAGCAAACGACAGTTGCCCGACGGCGCAGTGTCGTGGTCAGACACGATTGCAGGCGTTGACCCTGGAAAATTACCGGACGTAGTTATTGATACCGATTCTGATGCAACTATTTTTTATACATCGGGAACTACTGGTTTTCCAAAAGGCGCACAACTCACCAACCGCGGTTCAGTAGCAAATATTTTCAACATGATGGCAATGTCGCAATCAGCAAACTTGGCGGAACAAAAAGCAATTGCTGCAGGTGATGCTCAACCTTCGTCAAAGGTTCCGCTGAATTTGCCGAATGCATACATGGCATCAACTCCGCTGTTCCATGTGACTGCATGTAATTGCGTGATGCATCCCGCGACATTGCTTGGCGCGAAACTCGTTTTGATGTACAAATGGGACCCAGGCCGTGCATTGGAACTGATTGAACGCGAAAAGGTAACTACGTTTTCTGGCGTGCCCACGATGACTCGTGAAATCTTGTTGCATCCAGATTGGTCAAAGCGCGACACGTCGTCTGTGCAGAGCATGGGCGGCGGCGGTTCGGCACTGCAGCCTGACTTGGTGACGAAGATTGCTGATTCGTTATCAACAGGGCAACCTTCAACTGGATACGGCATGACAGAGACATGCGGGATTATCACGTCGAATGCTGCGCGTTGGTTCATTGCAAAACCAGAATCGTGTGGCCCTATCGTGCCCACGCTTGAAGCGAAGTTGGTAGATGAAAGTGGCAACGATATTGCGCCATCACCAGAGGCCATTGGCGTTCTCTGTGTGAAGGGTGCTGTGGTCATTAAGGGCTATCTCAATCGACCAGAAGCCAACGCAGAAACGATTAAAGACGGCTGGCTCACTACTGGCGACATTGCTCGCATTGATGAAGACGGGTTTGTGTACATCGTCGATCGCGCTAAAGACATGGTCATTCGCGGTGGCGAAAATGTGTACTGCAGCGAAGTAGAAACTGCGATCTACCAACACGAGGCAATTGCCGAAGCAGCAGTGTTTGGAATTCCGAATGATCGACTTGGGGAAGAAGTTGCAGCAGTTCTTGTGCTTCGACCTGGATCGACATTGAGTCAAAGCGAACTCGAAAGCTTCTTATCGGGAACTATTGCCAAGCACAAAATTCCGACAACGGTGTGGTTCCGAGATACGGCAATTCCACGCAATGCAACTGGCAAGTTCTTGAAGCGCGAATTGCGCAAAGAACTCATCGGTCAATAACTCTGCAACTAGTGGAGCTGGGACATTCCCAAATGCTCCCCGTATTTACAGAATCAGAAGGTGCTTTGGAGGTCGGTTACGCCTAAGGGTTACTCCTCGAGTTGCACCAGATGCATTCCGAGAAGGTTCCGCCGGCGTTAGCGTCGTGCGCCTTGCCAAAGAACAGAGGAAGACCATGATCTATTCCACCAGTCGACGCACACTCACAGTTGCAGCATTCGTAACCTGCATTGCACTTGTTGCCGGCGCGTGTGGCAGCGGCGAGCAAGCAGCGACGTCGGGCGCCACGAAGGTTCCGCCGTCCACGGTGTACGCACCCGATGAGTCCATTCAGGAGACCGTCAAAGACCTCATCGACAAGGGTTTGCCCTCAGGTGCCTATGCCTTTACCGCCTACACGCAGCCCTTTGCGAGTCTGCTGGAACAGCTGGCGGGCCCGGGTCCGGTCACGCTTTTCCTCCCATCGGACCAAGCTTGGAAGACATTCTTCGCGGTGACCGGTCTGGATGAGCAGACAACATTCGAGGACCCGAAGCTCATGGAGAAGATCCTCTCTTATCTCGTAGTGACGACGAATCGGTACACCGATGAAGACCTCCTCAAGATGGACGGTCAGGAGATCACCACGTCGGGTGGGCAAACACTGCGGGTGACCTCCCAGTTCGGGCAGGCCTTCCTTCCTGGCCTCAACGCGATCACAACCCCCCGCCAACCACCTGGCCTGACTGCAGTGACTGGTGGGCTTGCAGCCCGGAACGGCTTCATCCACATCATCGACTGGGTGCCGTTGCCGTTTGACGAACTGCTCCCGCTCATGAACTGCCCGGACGGCAAATTCGGGTGTTTGAACCCGAACGAACTCGACCCGCAATTCGTCGGTTACTGCGTTCCGCAGAACACCAACAAGGCATGCATCTCGCTGAGCGACGCTCCCGCCAAGTCGGCTCCTCCCACGACCGTCGCCCCAGTGACGACCGAGCTCCCTGACCTTGCCGTGATGGAGAGTGCCTGGGATCAGGCGAACTGGCCGGGTCAGAAGTTCGGCATATTCCTGGAGGCGCTCAAGGCCACCGGGCTGGAGAGTGTGCTGCAGGGCGACGGTCCGGTGACCGTCTTCATTCCACCGGATGCCACCTTCAAGGCCTTTTTCGATGTCATGGGCGTGACGAAGGAGCAGGTGTTCGGCGACAACGAGCTCCTCACCAAGATCATTTCGTACCTCGTGGTGACCGGCACCAACCGCTACACCGACGAAGACCTCCTGCGGATGAACGGTCAGGAACTTACGACCCTTGGTGGGGCCAAAATGTTGATCACCGCCAAGTACGGCAAGATCTTCCTTCCCGGTGTCAACCCCTTTCCCGACATCTCGCAGGGTGGTCCTCTCACCAATGTGTACGGCGCCTATCGGGCGAGGAATGGCTTCGTCCTCGTCATCGACTGGGTCCCACTGCCGCCCGACGTCAAGGTCGCGCAACTCCTGAAGTGTCCTTCCGGGCAGTTCGGCTGCGTGCAGATGCCGCCGGAGTCGCTCGATTTGTCTCGGCCGGGTTACTGCGTCGAGACGAAGCCGCTGTACGGGTGTCTGGCGTTGGGCAAAGAGTAAGACGTTCGACGAGATGTACCGAAGGGAACTGCCACGACCTGTATAGAAAGCACACGACGATCTCGATTCAGCAGTGTGTCGGCAAGTTCTGAGAACTTGTCTACGTCGATCTTGGCGCGCTTCACTTTTGGTGCGGTGATCGAGCGCAGCGGGTTGTGAACGATGTAGTTATGCACCTCGGCGTAGGTCAGGAACTTCGACTCTAAAAAATACCTGCCAAAGGTTCCGAGATACTCACACATGAAATCGTGTCAAAGTTGTCGTCGTTTTATGGGATATCTATTTACATCTACTCACGAGACCACAATCCGCCACATTTTCACGTGTACTACGGCGAATTTTCAGCGATAGTTCGGATCAGTAACTGCGAAGTATTGAGGGGAGAGATTCCGGATCGTGTCCAACGGCTTGTCCGCGAATGGCTATCGCTGTATCGCAGTGAAGTTCTACAAGCCTGGAACCAAATTCAAGAAGGGAAACCCATTGATGTCATTGAGCCACTCAGATAATCTTCACCGTATGAAGACCTGCGCACGGATCCGTGAAGTGAAATATTTAGGCGAAAGAAATCTTTTGATTTCGTTCGAAGATGGCCTACAGCGCGAACTTTCATTTCACGCAAACTGGCAGGGGATTACCGAGCAGTTGAACTCAAATGACTTTCTTGCCTTGGTTGGAATTGATCCTGTTACAAAAACATTGTCTTGGCCAAATGGGATCGATCTAGACGCTGAAATTTTGCATGGCGACTTTGATCCATCTAGCGGAGCTTTTTTCAGCGTCGTCAGCGAAGAAATCATTTCCAGTTTGTAAATTGTGCAACTAGTGGAGCTGGGGGGAATCGAACCCCCGTCCATCAGCCGTTGAACGCCCGTGATACGACCATTCCCGACACTGTTGCTACGCAGCAACATCGGCGAGTCGATTGGTTAATGCCGAAGCATTAACCCGCGGAATGTCTTTCCATTCGGTCATTGGTCTTTCTCAACGTCATCGGTCTTTCCCAATGTCATTCCCCGCTTCTGTTGCCGGGCTGCGGTGAATTGGCCCCGTGCGACCTTGCGGCTCACGGTTGCTCTCTACCCCCTAATTAGGCGGCGAGAGCGAACTGCTTGTTGGCAGTTGTTTTTTTGCCCCGTTTTACGAGTCTGAGCAACTCGGGTCGCACGCTCGGCCAGCGACACTGACGTCGAAACCTGTCAGCCCCGTTAACTTTGCTTGCCCTGTCAGTGTACGGCAACGGTGTGCGCATTTATTCAGGAGTTATTGCCTTGTTTCTTTTGGCGCCCGGCTTCGCGACGCATTTCAAGTTCAGATTCTTTTTTGGCAATGGCTTGACGGCGATCAGCTTTTTGTCTGCCCTTGGCTAGTGCAATATCAACCTTCACACGACCTTTGCTGAAGCGCACTTCTAACGGAACAATGGTGAGACGTTCTTTGTTGATGCGGTCTTGCATACGTCGAATCTGTTCGCGATGGAGGAGCAGCTTGCGACGGCGCATGGGTTCGTGCGCACCAACTCCGTGAGCAAATGCATAAGAGGAAATATGGATTCCGTCCAACCACATCTCGCCGTTCACCACATGCGCATACGCATCGGCAAGTTGCACCTGACCCGATCGAACGCTTTTCACTTCGCTTCCGAGCAGCACAATGCCGGCCTCAACTACATCCACAATGGTGTAGTCGTGCCTGGCCTTACGATTACTGGCAACTACCCGGTCTAGGTGCTCCCGCTCGTTCTGCTTGTTTTGTGCGTTCATATCGTTCGTTTCAGCATACGGGTAGCCTGAAAATCAGATGAGTACTCAAACCACGCTCTTAGTGTCACCACAGGTATTACAAGCCATAGGGGAACACGCCATCTCGTGCTATCCAGAAGAGGCCTGCGGACTGTTGGTAGGTAACAGCGCAACCGATGAAGTGCTCGAGTTTCACGCGTGCGAAAACATTGCGCATTCGGCGAAGGTGTACACCATAAATCCAAAGCAACACTTGGTCATCGAGCGAAACGCCGAAGACGCTGGTCGAGAAGTAGTTGGAGTGGTGCATAGCCATACTCATACCGAGGCGTACCCAAGTGCGACTGATGTTGCTCAAGCCCCAGACCCTGGTTGGCACTACATGATCGTCACGCTGAAGCGCGGTGTGCCAGAGCCACGGAATTTCCGCATTATTGACGGCGTAATCACCGAAACGACAATTCAGCAGCACAACTGACCAATGGCCTTTACCCAGGGTTAGAATTATGACTAATGCAGTCAACAATCCACGGTTCGCGCCTGATGATCAATGAGAGCGTCCTCGACCTCATTGGCAACACGCCAGTAGTTGATGTCAGCGTGCTGTCACCAAACCCACGCGTGAAGTTGATTGCCAAGCTTGAAGGTCAGAACCCATTTGGTTCGGTGAAAGATCGCATTGCGAAGTCCATGATTGAGCAGGCGATTGCAGACGGAAAACTGAAGCCTGGTCAACGCATCATGGAGCCTTCGTCTGGTAACACCGGAATTGCGCTTGCTGCAATCGCTGCCGTGAAGGGAAACCCGATCACCATCTTGATGCCGGAAAGCGTTTCCATTGAACGGCGTCAAATGCTTGAAGTGTTTGGTGCGGAAATCATTTTGACGCCCGGCGGAGAAGGATCAAATGGTGCGGTGCGTCGCGCTGAAGCGTTGTCAGCAGAACATCCTGAGTGGTGCTTCATGCACCAGTATCAAAATGATGCAAACCCACGCGCGCATTACACAACCACTGGCCCAGAAATTTGGCGCGACGTTCCAGAAGTAACTCATTTTGTTGCAGGCCTCGGCACCAGTGGAACGCTCATGGGCGTGGGACGTTTCTTGAAGGAACAGAATGCGGATATCAAATTGATCGCTGTCGAACCACCGCTTGGTGAGCGTGTTGAAGGATTGCGCAATTTAGACGAAGGTTACATTCCACCTATTTTTGAAAACTGGCATGGCATCGATTTACTCGATCGCAAACGCGTCGTTCGTCCGCGCGAAAGTTTGGAAATGACTCGCCGTCTCGTTCGCGAATGCGGAATTTTTGCGGGCATTTCATCGGGTGCATCACTTGCTGGAGCGCTAAAGGTCGCAGGTGAAATTGACGAAGGAACCATTGTGTTCATCGTGTGTGACGGCGGATGGAAGTACCTGTCAACTGGCGCGTACACCGACGATCTCGATGCCGCAGAAGCAGCAGCCGAGAAAATCATCTACTTCTAATTCGTTCGTCCAATAACAAGAATCACAAGTCCGACAAGAACAATCCCCGCAGCGGACAATCGCCGTTTGTGGTCTCCTTCGTCTAAGAATTTCCATCCTGCTAGCGCTGCAATGACCACGCTTGATTCACGCAATGCAGCAACGTATCCAATTGGTGCGCGCTGGTAGGCAATCATGACAAGTGCATATCCCGTAGTGCTCGCAATTGCAGCGAGACTCATTTTCTTCCAATTCCAACGAATGGTGCTGATCATGTCGTGTTTGCGTGTAACGAAAATGTATGCAGTGGTAATGAGGGCCGCGAACATGTTCAGTGCAAGGGCATAAGCAATTCCATTTGATTGTCGTGAACCGTGGCCATCAACAACTGAGTACACAACAATCGTTGTTGCAACTGAAAGTGCTGCACCAATCACGTACCACGAACTACTTTTTCCGAGCAGAAATAATCCACATACCGCAACAGCAATTCCGATCAATGATGTGGGGGAATAGCGGTCACCAAGAATTGCAATTCCAGCAAAGGCGCTAACAAGTGCTCCGCTCCCTCGCACTATTGGGTATGCCATGGAAAAGTCTCCACGGTCGTACGCGCGCGAAAGGAGCAACAGGTAGGGGACGTGGGTTGCACCGCTAATGAGCGCCCAGCCCCAAGCAATATGTGGGTGATCGAACATTGCAAACCATGCACAAAGAATGATCGAAGAGATAAGGCCGGCAATCATGAATTGTCCCCACAGTGACATTCGCCGATCACCACTTGATTTGACGGCAAGATTCCAAGACGCGTGAAGTACGGCAGCGGTTAACGCAAGCACGGTGGCGAGAAGCACCAAGTCAGACTATTGCGCTGGCGTATTGTGGAAGCCGATGCCAAATAAGCGAAATAGCGCAGTTGGCCCGATCGGCATGTTCGACTCGGGATTTGGCGGACTCACTGTCGCGCGTGCAGTGATTGATCTCCTTCCTCATGAAGACGTGGTGTACATCGGCGATACCGGCAGGTATCCGTATGGCAATAAGCCGGCCGAGCAAGTGCGCGAATACGCACGCGAATTGGCGTGGAGTTTGGTGAATGACTACAACGCAAAGCTTGTTGTTATTGCCTGCAACACTGCCGCGTCAGTTGCTTTGCACGAGCTGGCAGAAGAACTTCCCGTGCCGGTGCTTGGAGTGGTGGAGCCTGGTGCGCGAGCGTTGGTGCGCGCAACACAGAACGGAAAAGTTGGTGTCATTGGCACAGTAGGAACAATTTCTTCCGGTGCGTATGTGAATGCAATTCGCGATACGAAGGCAAATGTTGCACTCACATCGGCTGCATGTCCTGGGTTCGTCGAATTTGTGGAGCGCGATCAAACCACCGGAGACGAAGTGACGGTGTTGGCAGAACGTTTGCTGGCGCCAGTGCGCGATGCAGGGGTTGATGCTTTGTTGCTCGGTTGCACGCATTATCCGTATTTATCGCGCGTGATAAGCGAAGTGATGGGCCCGAATGTGGTGCTGGTAAGTAGTGGTGATGAAACGGCATTCGCGGTGCGCGAGGCACTGACCGAATCTGGAATGGCAGCAACCAGTGGCATTGGATCGCATCGCTTTTTGTCGTCGGGCGACATTGCCTGGTTCGCACAACTCGGTCGCAGACTGTTAGGTCCAGAACTCGATAGCGCAGAGCAATGGTCAAACAACAAGATTTAACAACAACAGGGAGAACACAGATATGACACGTTTTGACGGCAGACAGCACAACGAGCTTCGTCCAATTTCTTTTCAACGCGACTTCACTGAAATGTCGGCCGGGTCGGTGCTCGTTTCGTTTGGTAAAACGCAAGTGCTGTGCACTGCATCACTCGATGAAGATGTTCCGCGTTGGATGAAGGGCAGTGGCAAAGGTTGGGTCACTGCGGAATACTCAATGCTTCCTGGCTCGTCGCCAGAGCGTGTTGGTCGCGAAGCGGCGAAGGGTAAGCAGTCGGGTCGCACGGTTGAAATTCAGCGACTGATTGGTCGCGCATTGCGTTCGTCTATCGACATGAAGCAACTTGGCGAACGTCAAATTCTTATTGACTGCGATGTGTTACAGGCCGATGGTGGAACACGTACCGCAAGTATCTGTGGAGCATTTGTTGCGTTGCATGATGCGATTACTCGCATTCAGCAAAACGGCGGCCTCACAGTGAACCCATTGCATTCAATGTGTGCAGCTATCAGCGTAGGAATGCACAATGGCAATGCTGTGCTTGATCTTCCGTACGAAGAAGACTCGAAAGCTGAAGTGGACATGAATGTGGTGATGTTGCAACCAATCAATGGTGGCGAGCCAACCTATGTTGAGGTGCAAGGCACTGCGGAAGGAAAAGCATTTTCACGCAGTGAACTGGATGCATTGCTTGGGCTTGCTGCAGGTGGGCTTGAGCAAATCTTCGCCAAGCAACGCGAAGTTATTGCCACTCCGCCAACGCCACGCCCACTCGGTAGGTAGTCGTGTTGCGCGCAGTCTGCGCATCTGCAAACCCCCACAAGGTTGCCGAAATTTTTGACCTCATGGGTGGGGTCATTGACTTGCAGCCACGACCAGAGGGTCTTGCCGATGTTGTTGAAGACGCAGACACACTCGTTGGCAATGCGCGACTAAAAGCAGTTGCTGTGTGCAATGCAACAGGGCTTCCCGCATTGGCCGACGACACCGGCTTGGAAGTTGATGCATTAGGCGGAGCACCCGGAGTGCGCACGGCGCGCTTTGCGGGTGAACAAGCAACGGACGCCGACAATCGAGCAAAAATGCTGCGAGAACTGAGTGGCAAAATACGTTCGTGCAGGTTTAGAACAGTTGCACTATTGCGGTTTCCTGATGGGCGAGAAGTGATTGCTGAAGGTGTGTGCGAAGGAAGTATCGCAGAGGCAGAAATTGGTGAGCGCGGTTTTGGCTACGACCCTTTATTCATTGCTCGCGATGGCGATGGGCGAACCTTTGCGCAAATGACTGTTGATGAAAAACACGAACTCTCACACAGGGGTAAAGCGTTTCGTGCGTTATCGCAATTACTGAAAAACGATTCACCAACCGCGTAAGTCAATTGCCCAGCGATCGACGATCTCGTCAC
>CAITUB010000126.1 GCA_903895515.1 uncultured Acidimicrobium sp.
CTAGTGGCAACGTAATGCGCCAGCCGCTTTCATGCGGTCCGTGGTCTGCGTGATCAGTTGCATGAGCATCGTGTGCATCATGGCTGTCGTGATCGTCGTGCGCAGGTGCGTGCGCGTCGTGGTGCTCATCGTGATGCTCGCCTGCTGATGCGCCACGTGCTTCACCAAAGAAAGTCAGGTACGTTGCACGCGTCATGTACGCAGCAGTCATGAATGCACCGATAAGTCCAATAATCATGAACAGCTGATAGCCGTTATGACCAACGTTGTCGATGATTTCGTCTTTCGAAAAGAACCCAGAGAACGGGAACACGCCGCACAAAGCGAGAGTTGAAATGACCCACGTGGTGAACGTGATTGGCATCACTTTGCGCAATCCGCCCATGTCCTTCTTCATGTCAAACGAGTGATGCGAAGCGCTATGGCTAATTGAACCTGCGCCCAGGAACAAACATGCTTTGAAGAATGCGTGAGTGAAAATGTGGAACACCGCAGGCAACCATGCACCAGCGCCAAGGCCCAGCATCATGTATCCCAACTGGCTTACCGTTGAATACGCAAGCACCTTCTTGATGTCGTTTTGCACGAATGCGAGTGCCGCAGCAATCACAATGGTGATTCCACCAATGATGGTGATGAAGTTGCCACCTGATCCCAAAATATCGAAGCCTGTAAAGAACACTGGATACAAACGCGAAACCAAGAACACGCCGGCAACAACCATGGTTGATGAGTGCAACAGCGAACTGACCGGTGTTGGACCAGCCATCGCGTCTGGCAACCAAGTGTGTAGTGGGAATTGGCCACTCTTACCAATGGCTGCAATAAACAATGCGACTGACGCAACCAAAATTACGGTGCTATTTGGCTCGCCCGAAAGCGCCCATGCACTAATTCCACGGATAGAGAATCCGGACACTCCGAGATGTTCGGTGGTCCACTCATTCGAGGCGAAGTACAACATGGCCACACCAACGAGTAGACCCATGTCGCCAGTACGAACAGTGAAGAATGCCTTCAATGCAGCGCGGCTGTTCGCGCCGTCTTCCCACCAGTGACCGATGAGCATGAAGCTGCACAGACCCATGATTTCCCAGCCGAGCAAGAACAAGATGGTGTCTTCAGCAACCACCATGGCAAGCATGCCTGCCGAGAACAATGTGAGCGCAGCAAAGAAGTGTGTGTAGCGCCGATCGCCCTTCAAATATTCAGTTGAATACAACTGCACCAGCGTTGAAATAAATGCGACAACCACGAGCACGATGACTGCGAGTCCATCAATGGATTGGCCAATGGTGAACTTCATGCCACCGATTTGCCACCAGTTCCACGTGCGCACAACTGGCGCAATGAATTGTGCCTCTGCTCCGCTGTTTACGCGATCAATCCATTGCATCGCAGTTCCGCCAGCCAACACCAGGCTGGACAACATGCTGAGCAGGCCAATTTCGCTGCCCTTCATTGGCAACTTCTTGCCAAACAAAATGATGATGAAGAATCCAATTGCTGGGACGATCGGAATCAACCAAGCGTGTTCAAGGAACCAACCAGACGACAAGGTCTGCAGGGCTTCTGCTGAGCGAATCATGACTAGCCCTTCATCTCCGAGAGATCATCGAGTGAAATGGTTCGGCGGTTGCGGAAAATGAGCAACACCAAACCAAGACCCACGCCAACTTCGGCAGCCGCGATGGCAATGATGTACAACGCAAACGTGTGACCGTCTGCGTTTCCATTGCGCAACGCAAAGGCAACGAAGTTCAGGTTGACCGCGTTCAAAATAAGTTCAATTGACATCAATACGAGCACAGCATTCTTGCGAGCAATCACGCCGTACACACCGATGCAGAACAACAGTGCAGCAAGGAAGAGGAACTGATTCACCAACATATCGTTAGTCCTTCCTTGCCAACACGATGGCGCCAATGACGGCAGCAAGCAATACAAATGAAAGCGCCCAGAACGGCAGCAAGTACCGTCCAAAAATTTGATCTGAAATTTGTTGGGTAGTAACGAGCGATCCATCGCTAGGAAGTTTCTCGGTACCAAACGAATCGGCAAGTGCGAGAGACATTGCGGCAAACAACACCATTGCCACAGGAATGCCCAAGTTTGAGTAGCGATTGTTCAACCCACTATTCACACCAATGCGTGAACGAGTGAGCATGGTTCCGAAGAGGAATAACACCATGACAGCACCGATGTACACCAACACCTGTGTTACCGCTACAAACTCTGCTGCAAGCAAGATGTACTGAGCCGCAACACCGGCGAGCACCACAACCAGCCACAGCGCTGCGTGCACAACGTTGCTTGTTGTCACCACGCGAATAGCAGCAATAACCATGATTGTTGCGATGATTGCGAATCCGATGTTTTGAGCGACCATGACTGCCTTACTTCTTCTTCTTATCGGCGCCGACTTCAAGCTCTGGCGCTGCAGGAACTGTTTCCATCCACTCACCTAGCTTCGACTTGTCGTGCAACAAGTCGGCAATGCTTGGCTCGGAGTATTCGTATTCAGGGCTCCAGAACAAAGCGTCGAACGGACACACTTCAACGCAAATTCCGCAGTACATGCACAACGCGTAGTCAATGTCGAAACGATCAAGCTTGTTTACTGCGCGTGGCTTTCCACCTTCACGACGTGGCGGAGCAAGTTCCTTGTGCGCTTCGATGTAGATGCACCAGTCGGGGCATGAACGTGAGCACAACATGCACGAGGTGCAGTTGTCTTCATGCAAGGCAATAACGCCACGCGCACGAATTGGTGGGGCTTCCTTCTCTCGCGGGTACTGAACAGTGTTCGAACCATTTTTGAACGTGCGCATCATCGTGTTAAACGTGACCGCAAGGCCCTTGATCATTCCTGGAATTTGAGCCATTAGAAAGCCACCTTTAACACTGCGGTCACCATGATGTTTGCGAGCGAAATTGGAATGAGAACCTTCCAAGCAAACCTCTGCAATTGATCTTCACGGAAACGTGGGTACGAGAACCTGATCCACATGATGAGGAACACCAACACCATCATTTTGGTGAACACGATGAGCGGACCAGCGACATTCATCCAATTGGCGACACTGTCCATTGATGTCCAACCAAACCATGAGAACGGAACACCCCAACCACCGAGGAACAAGGTGCTGGCGATCATGGCGAACACGCCGGCAGTGGCGAATTCTCCGATGAAGAAAATGAGGAATCGGAAGCCGGAGTATTCGGTCATGTAACCCGATACCAATTCCGATTCTGCAATTGGCATGTCGAATGGCGCTTGGGTCAGTTCGGCCTGAACGGCGATCATGAACACCACAAACCCAACAAACTGCGTAAGCACATATGGGTTACCAACAATGTCGGTGCCAAAAATTGAACCCGCATTTTGTGCAAGAACAATCTGCTGCAGGTTCATGGTTCCCGCCTGAATAACCACGCCCATCACTGCAAGCACCATTGGTAGTTCATATGCAATGAGCTGACCAGCAGCGCGCAATCCACCAAGCAATGAGTATTTGTTTGCCGATGACCAACCGGCCATCAAGATTCCAAGAACGGAAATTGACGAAACTGCAAGCGCATAAAACACGCCGGTCTCGAAATTGGTGAACCATGCGTCAGGGCCAAACGGCACCACTGCAACGAGCAAGAACGTGCTCATCAACACGATGATTGGAGCCATGCGGAAAATGCGCTTGTCGGCATTGTCTGGCTGAATATCTTCCTTCTGCAACCACTTGCCCACTTCAGCAAACAACTGCATGGAACCATACGGGCCGGCTTCCATTGGCCCAAGACGACTTTGCATAAACGACATCATCTTGAACAAGAACACATACACAATGGTTCCCGCAGGAAGTAGCACAGCAACCAAGCCACCAAGTACGCGGAGCAACGACTGACCCCAGTACGGAATGACGACAGCGAGTAACGAATGCATCAGCGGTCAATGTCTCCGAGAATGAAGTACAGCGAAGCAAGAATGGTGATGATGTCTGGTACGTACACGCCGCGCAACAACCATGGTGTGATTGAAATGTTGTTAAAGCTTGCTGAACGAATCTTTACGCGGAATGGACCAGAGTCACCACGAGAAACGACGTAATAGCCCATTTCGCCGAGCGGATTTTCTGTTGATACCCAAGCTTCGCCTTCTGGCACTTTGATGATCTTTGGAACTTTGGCCATGACCGGTCCTGCTGGAATTCCATCGAGCAACTGATCAACAATCTTGGTTGCTTCACGAGTTTCCTGAAGGCGAACCCAGCAGCGAGCAAAACTGTCGCCATCTGGATGCGTCCATACTTTGAAATCAACTTTGTTCCACGCCATTGGGCTGTCTTGGTCGCGACGCAAGTCCCAATCCACTCC
>CAITUB010000127.1 GCA_903895515.1 uncultured Acidimicrobium sp.
CGACCAATGGTCAATGGTGCAAAGGGGCTCGACATCGAAGGCACTGTTGCCAAGGTTCG
The DNA here is from genome assembly GCA_903895515.1 of uncultured Acidimicrobium sp. GTDB lineage: Bacteria > Actinomycetota > Acidimicrobiia > Acidimicrobiales > Ilumatobacteraceae > UBA3006. The sequence goes on from CAITUB010000127.1 coordinate 60, forward strand.
TCGCGAGAGCGATGCCGGCATGGAGATCTACCTCTTGCCAATGCCTTCTGCAGTTGGCGTGAAAGAAGGAATCAACCTTCCGCGTTACCCGACCATGAAGGGTCGCTTGGCTTCGAAGAAGGTAGACGTCACACGCACAGAGTCAACCGGCACTGTTGGCGGATTGAAAATGATCCAGTTGCAGCGTCCACCTGAACGAGTGAGTAACACACAAATTTTAGGAACTGGCCCAGAAGCAGCCTCTGCAGTTGTTGACTTGCTCGAAGAATTGGGAGTGTTCAAATGAGCGTTCTTGCAGTAATCGAACACGATCGCGGAACCATTGCTTCAGCATCACTTGGCGTGCTAACAGCAGCGCGAAATCTTGCGACACAAATGGGTACCACTCTTGAAGCAGTGACCGTGGGTGCAAACGCAGACGCACTAGCAACTGTTGTCGCACAATACGGAGCAACCATTGTTCACCAAGCACACCACAGTGCTCTCACCGACTTCGGCCCGGAAGCATGGGGTGAAGCAGTTGCACAAGTAATTCGAAAGATTTCACCGCAAGTAGTCATTGGCACAGGAACAGAACGTGGTCACGAAGTTATTGCGCAAGTTGCCGCACGCCTCGACCTACCTGCATCAATGAACTGCATGGAATTTGATTCTGCGTTCACCGGCACGCAACCACTCAAAGTTGTTCGCGCACGTTGGGGCGGCTCGTTACTCGAACAGTCCGAAGTTGATGCGGCAATCAAACTGGTCACACTCGCCAACCACACCGTTGAAGCAGTTGAGTCACCTGCGAGCGCAAGCAACACCGTGCACGAAGTTGAACTGAACGATTCAGTCATGCATTCATTTGTGCAAGACCGTGTTGAGCGAGTCGCTGGTGTCACACTTGCCACATCGCCAGTGGTAGTCAGCGGTGGTCGCGGCGTTGGTTCGGCAGAAGCGTTCGCTCCCCTGGAAGAACTTGCCGGGCTACTCGGCGGAGTTGTGGGCTGCTCTCGCGCAGTCACCAACAACGGTTGGCGCAATCACACCGACCAGGTTGGCCAAACTGGCACCCGAATTGCGCCAGATATCTACATTGCCTGCGGTATTTCAGGCGCCATCCAGCACTGGGTGGGGGCAATGGCATCGAAGAACATCCTTGCCATCAACACCGACAAGGAAGCCAACATTGTGACCAAGGCTGGGTATGCCGTTATTGGCGACCTACACAAGATCGTGCCCGCCATCTCCGAAGAAATTCGCCGCCGCCGCGGGTAAATCTCTTTCACAATTGCCTTAATGCCATATGCAATATGGCAAAAATCAAGTGTTGGTTGTAGTGTTTTCTCCTTGTGTGGTCCGAACTTTCGGGCCCGTAAACCATATTGAGGGACATCGTGACTGAAGTCGAAACTGGTGGGCCGCGTCGCCGCGGACGTGAACGTCAAGCAGCAGGTCCACGCTCTCGACTTCCCGAACAGAAGGCGTTTCGCCAGCCACGAATGCGTTACGCACCGACCAAAGTCATCAGCGACGACGAAGTCGAATCAATCCACCGCGCATCGCTGCGCGTGCTCTCCGAAATCGGTATTGACTTCTTGCTTCCCGAGGCACTCGATCTGATCGCCAAATCTGGCGGAGCAAAAATCACCGAGAACCGTGTTCGCTTTGACCCGGCATTCGTCGAAGAGACCATCAAAACCTGTCCAAGTGAATTCAAATTGCATTCACGCAACCCAAATCACACCTTGAACATTGGTGCTGACTGGATGGCGTTTGGTTCTGTTGCTAGCCCACCAAACTTTATGGAGCTTGACGGAACTCGTCACGCAGGAAATCGTCAGAACTTTCAGGATCTTCTGAAGCTGACTCAAAGTTTCAACATTGTGCACTTCACTGCTGGATACCCAGTTGAGCCAGTTGACCTCCATGCCTCTATCCGCCACCTGGAATGCACGTACGACATGCTGACCATGACCGACAAGCCAATTCACTGTTACAGCCTTGGTCGTCAGCGCAACCAAGACGTATTGGAAATGTCGCGTATCGCTCGCGGAATCGATGATGCAACTCTTGACAAAGAGCCATCCGTGTTCACCATCATCAACTCGTCTTCACCACTACGTCTCGACATTCCGATGTTGCAAGGCATCATGGAATACTCAGCACGCAACCAGATCATCGTCATCACTCCGTTCACCCTTGCTGGCGCGATGGCTCCGATCACACTTGCTGGTGCGCTGTCGTTACAAAATGCTGAGGCACTTGCCGGAATGGTGTTTACACAACTCGTTCGTCCTGGATCACCAGTGATGTACGGCGGATTCACCTCAAACGTTGACATGCAGTCAGGCGCTCCAGCGTTTGGAACTCCTGAATACATGCGCACTGCAATGGCAGGCGGCCAGCTCGCACGCCGATACAAAGTTCCGTTCCGCTCCAGCAACGTGTGCGCAGCAAATGCACTCGATGCTCAGGCAGCGTACGAAAGCGTGTTCTCCTTGTGGGGAGCAATCCAAGGCGGCGTCAACTTCTTGATGCACGGCGCAGGCTGGATGGAAGGCGGACTACACGCCTCGCTCGAGAAGTTTGTACTCGATGCCGACCTGCTCGCCATGGTTGCCGACTACTTAGAGCCAATCGTTGTTGACGAATCCACGTTGGCATTCGAAGCAATCCAAGAAGTGGGCCCAGCTGGTCACTTCTTCGGCACGCAACACACTCAAGATCGTTTCCGCGATGCGTTTTATAAGCCATTGATTTCCGATTGGCGCAACTACGAGTCGTGGGAAGAAGCCGGCAAACCAACAGCCGATCAAAAGGCAAAGCAACTTGCCCAGGCGTACGTCGAAGAATATGTTGCACCAGAAATTGATTCTGCGATTCAACAAGAACTCACAGAATTCAAGCAGCGTCGCGTCGCCGAGGGCGGCGTGGCAACCGATTTTTAATTAACAGATTTACGTTTAATACGGAAGGACATCACTCATGAAATCATCAGCACGCGTAGTAGTCGTAGGCGGCGGCGTTGTTGGAGCATCTGTGCTCTATCACCTCACCAAAGCAGGCTGGACCGATGTTGTGCTCGTGGAGCGCAAAGAACTCACTGCAGGCTCCACCTGGCACGCAGCCGGCGGAATGCACACACTGAACGGCGACCCAAACGTTGCTCGCCTGCAGCAATACACCGTCAACTTGTACAAAGAGATTGAAGCCGAGTCTGGTCAAAACTGTGGCATTCACTTGCCAGGTGGTTTGCAATTGGCCGACACACCAGAGCGTCTTGACTGGTTGAAGATGGCAATGGCACGCGGTCGTTACTTGGGCATGAAGATGGAAATGCTGTCCATGAAGGAAGCAAAAGAACTCAACCCGTTGCTTGAAGAGAAGTATTTCGTTGGTGCGTTGTACGACGAAGACGAAGGTTCAGTAGACCCATACGGAGTTACACACGCATACGCAATTTGCGCACGCAACCGCGGCGCAGAGGTGTACACCAACACCATGGTGAACGACATCAAGCCACGCCAAGACGGTACGTGGACCGTGTACACCGACAAGGGTGAGATTCACACCGAGCACGTTGTGAACGCCGGCGGTTTGTGGGCACGCGAAGTTGGTCGCATGGTTGGTTTGGAATTGCCAGTGTTGGCAATGGAACACCATTACCTGATGACCGAGCCAATGGATGAAGTCATCGATTACAACAAGACATTCGGCAAAGAGTTGCCGCACATGATTGACTTCGCTGGCGAAATTTATGCACGCCAAGAAGGTCAAAGCATCTTGCTCGGAACCTACGAACAAGACAACCGCCCGTGGGCAGCAAAAGACACACCTTGGGATTTTGTGTTCCAATTGTTGCCACACGATCTTGAGCGCATTGCTCCAGAACTCGAGCGTGGATTCGCTCACTTCCCTGCCGTTGGTCGCGCAGGAATTAAGAAGTTCGTCAACGGTCCATTCACCTTTAGCCCTGACGGCAACCCACTCGTTGGCCCAATCAAGGGCATGCCGGGAATGTGGTCAGCATGTGCCGTTATGGCCGGCTTGTCACAAGGCGGCGGCGTTGGATTGTCGCTTGCTAACTGGATGGTGCACGGCGACCCAGGTGCAGACATTTGGGGAATGGACGTTGCTCGTTACGGCGATTACGCAACGCTTGCCTACACCAACAGCAAGGTGCGCGAAAACTATTCACGTCGTTTCCGCATCACCTTCCCGAACGAAGAGCTTCCAGCAGCACGTCCGTTGCTCACCACTCCTATCTATGACCGCCTCATCGATCACAACGCAGTGATGGGTGTGGGCTTTGGCCTTGAGCACCCATTGTGGTTCCAGGACAAGGGCAAAGAACCAAAGGAAGATGTCACGTTCTACCGTTCGAACGCGTTTAACAACGTTGCCGAAGAATCAAAGGCTGTTCGCGAACGCGTTGGCTTCTCTGAAGCTTCAAACTTTGCCAAGTACAAAGTCAGTGGCGCAGGATCAGCAGCATGGCTCACCAGCCTGTTCACTAACTCATTGCCAAAGATTGGTCGCACCGTACTTACTGCGATGCTGAACCCAGAAGGCAAGATCGTTGGCGAATTCTCGGTCTCACGAATTGGCGAAGAAGAATTCTTCTTGTTTGGTTCGCAAGCCGCAGAAGTACATCACCCACGTTGGTTCATTGCTCACCTGCCAAAGGACAGCGCAATCCGTTTCGAGAACTTGTCGTTGTCGATGGTTGGTCTCACCGTTGCAGGCCCGCGTTCACGTGACCTCTTGCAGAAGCTCACCGACACATCACTTGCAACCAAAGACTTCCCGTTCATGGCATTCCGCAAGGTCAACATTGGCATGGCGCCAATTTGGTTGTCGCGCATGACCTACACCGGAGACTTGGGATACGAAATGTGGATTGCGCCCGAATATCAGCGCTACCTGTTCGACCTCATCATGGAAGCAGGCAAGGAATACGACATGCGTTTGTTCGGATTCCGCGCACTCATCACCATGCGTCTCGAAAAGAACTTCGGCACGTGGTACCGCGAGTACCGCCCTATCTACACGCCACTAGAAGCAGGCATGGATCGTGCAATGAAATTCGATCATGAGTTCATTGGTCGCGCTGCAGTTGAAGCCGAAATGAACAATGGTGGACCAAAGCGCAAGCTCGTGATGTTCAAGGTTGATGTAGACCCTGAGCGTCCAGCAGATGTCATCGGTGATGAGCCGGTATGGCACAACGGCAATGTTGTTGGTTGGGTCACCTCTGGTGGTTATGCCCACTACTCCGGAGTGTCACTTGCCCTTGGTTACATCCCTACCGAACTTGCAGCAGAAGGAACCACTGGTTTTGAAATTGAAATCATTGGCAAACTTCGCCCGGCAACGTTGCAACTTGAGCCTGTCTTGGATCCAAGCGGCTCGCGCATGCGCGCATAGAACGGACGCACTACATGTCCACGATTACGCGAATCGAGATCACGCACCATCAGTTGCCGCTTGATCCACCGTTTCCAGCATCGTGGGACACTCGTCCACGTACCCAATTCCCTGCCACCATCGTTCGAGTATTTGACGACGCTGGTAACTGCGGTATTGGCTCTGGCGATTCCATGTACGGCTTCTCCGACTATCAGCGCTACTTCATTGGTGAAGACCCACTGAATATCGAGCGCCATGCGGCGGTGCTGTCCAACATTGAATTTCATGCGGGCAGGCCATGGCCACTCGACTTGGCACTGTGGGATTTGATCGGCAAGATCAAGGACGAGCCTGTGTGGAACATGATTGGCGGATTCAGCAACAAGATTCGCGCGTATGCGTCCTCTGGTGTGCATCGCAACATTCCCGACATGGTCAAAGTTGCGCGCCAGGCTCGCGAGCTTGGCTTCCCTGCTCTGAAGATTCGCTTTGGTCGACCAAATCTTGAAGACGACCTCGCTGTCATAAAAGCAATTCGCGATGACATGGGCGACAGCATTGAACTCATGGTGGATTGCAACCAGGGTTGGCGCATGCCGTGGGATACGGCAACACCGTGGAGCATCGATCACGCAACAGCAGTCGCACTCGTTCTTGAAAGCCATGGCGTGTATTGGATGGAAGAGCCATTGCATCGCGGCGACTACGAAGGCATGGCAGAACTGCGCAAGCGCGTGAAGATTCGCATTGCTGGTGGCGAACTCACTCGCGAACCATACGAATTCCGCGAATTATTGCAGCGCGGCTGTTTCGATGTATTCCAACCAGATGCCGTATGCACACAAGGCATCACTGGTCTAGCCAAGTTTGCAAAAGAAGTTGCTGCGGCTGGGAAGATCTTTACTCCACACACATGGGGCAACGGCATTGGTGTGATGGCCAACCTTCATCTCACAGCAGGCACCGTTGGCGCACCATTCATCGAATTCCCATTCGATCCACCAGAGTGGTCCACCGCACGTCGTGACTACATCATGACCGAGACCATCGAAGCCGATGCCGAGGGTTGGATTCACCTGTCAGACAAACCAGGTCTCGGTTTCACGCTTGACGAAGACGTATTGCGCAACACTGCAAGCGCACAAGCAACGTTTAGCTAGTTACATCTCAATTCGGTGTTCGTGTGTGTACACGTTGGCTTTGCCATCGCGCAAAAACCCAACGAGCGTAATTCCCAAAGCGTCCGCAGTTTCTACCGCCAAACTTGATGGAGCGCCAACTGCTGCAATAAAAGCGATACGCGCCATCACTGCTTTCTGAATAATCTCAAACGACAAGCGACCGCTACAAAACAATCCATGCTTTGTGAGCGGAACTGTTTTTGCCATCACGCTTGCACCAATTACTTTGTCCACCGCATTGTGGCGACCAATGTCTTCGCGAACGAGTGAAATATTTCCGTTGGCATCAAACAACGCTGCCGCATGCAGACCACCCGTGCGGTCAAACGTTGGTTGAGATTTGCGCACAGATTCCGAGATACGCATCAGCGTTTCTGCGGTGACAACAGGGCCACTTTCGCGATCGACTGGTGTAGTGGCCTGCAACAACTGATCAATGGATTCGGTGCCGCAAATGCCACAGCTGGAAGAGGTAACCATGGCGCGCCGTGCAAGTGCCATATCAAACCCACGCGACAGAGCAACCGTGACAATGTTGTACTTCTGCTCTTGCCCTTCAACGAGTTCGCAATACTTCACGGTGCGCACATCGTCTGATTGCAGCACCATTCCCTCGGTGAACAAGAAGCCAACGGCTAGCTCGAAGTCATTTCCAGGCGTACGCATGGTGACTGAAATCTGCTGCGGTTCCTGACCTGGTCCCTCTGCCCGAATTTCCATCGGCTCTTCAGTTACAACGAAGTCGGGTTTACTGCTTCCTCGCCCGTCTTTCGTAACAGTGACTACTTTCCAGTCCGAGGCTTTGCGCCGCGCGGTGCCTGGAGTGTTACTCATAACTACAGGCTAGTTGTCATCCATAAACGCGCGCAGGTTGGCGCTGTTATGTGGATGGCGCAGTCGCGCAAGGGTTTTCTGCTCAATCTGGCGAACGCGCTCGCGCGTGACCTTTTGAATCTTGGCAACTTCTTCCAGTGTGTGCACCTGGCCGATGTATTTGCCAATGCCAAACCGCATGGCAACAATTTCCTGATCGCGTGGCGGCAAGTCGCTGAGCGTGCGCTCTACTGCTTCGCTGAGCAATGCCTTCTCCGTAATTTCCTGTGGGTCATTATTTTCGTTTGTGCTGGCAATGGTGTCACCAACCGTTAAATCATCTGTGTCGCTTCCCACTGGTGCATCCAGGCTTGTTGTGGTGAGTGCAATTTGCATCACCTCAAGCAACTTGTCGACCGTAAGGCCGCAGCGAACTGCAACTTCTTCTGGCAGTGGGTCACGCTCAAGCTCGGCAGCCAGTTCGCGCTCTACTCGATGCACGCGATTGACGATTTCCATCATGTGACCAGGAATGCGAATGTTGCGCCCCTGGTCGGCCATTGCGCGAGTCATTGCCTGACGGATCCACCAAGTTGCATACGTAGAAAACTTAAAACCCTTTTCGAAGTCGTACTTGTCGGCAGCATGCATCAAGCCGATGTTGCCCTCTTGAATCAAGTCTGCAAGTTGCAGTTCTTTGCGGTCGTATCGACGGGCAATGGAAACGACAAGGCGAAGGTTGGCGCGCACCATGTGCTCTTTGGCTTTTTCGCCTTCCTTGATTTCACGCTGCAAAGCACGACGCTCACGCAAACCAAGGTTTCCGCCGCTTGCATCGAGTGCAACTTGTGCGGCTATTCCGTCCTTAATCAGTTTTCCAAGACGACGCTCATCCTCTGCCGTGAGCAAGTCGACTTGCCCAATTTCGTTGAGGTACATGCGGACAGCATCAGGACCAGAATCATTTGAAATTGAACTTCTCACGAGTGTTCACCCATGCACATTTTTAACCAACCCAACAATTGTTCGGCGGCATCGTGAGATGTTGCGGGATTCTCCATTTGCTCCAGCAGCAACCGAGCTTCGCGGTCAACGCGAATTTGTTCGGGGTCAATGTTCTTAACACGGTGCGAAAGCTCACGTCGCACTGCCGCAGAAATGAGATTAAATGCTTCGGCATCTGGTTGCGACTCTACGTCAGCAACGGCTGCCCGCTCTAATGCTTCGCGAGCCTCTGGGTCTGCCGTATCAAGGGCTGCGTTCAATTCGCCCTCGGTGGCAATCAGTGCCAGAAACGCCCTGCGATAGACATCATCAGCAAATAGGGCCTCGTTCATCCACGAGGCGATGGCATTCCAGTCTTGGATCATGAGTGCAAGCACTACAAATTCGGCACTTTCACGCTTGTGGCCGGATTGCGATGGAACAGCAGCGCGCACCTCTGGCCGACGTGAGCCGCGCTCTGCGATCTTCACCAAATCTGCTGCGGCTATACCTACGTGACTTGCAACTTCTCCGGCATAAATTTTGCGCACATTCATGTCGGGATGCTCATTGATGACCGCCATTGCTTGCTCAGCAGTACGTGAACGAGCTTCGGGTGTTGCAATGGACCCCGCACTAAGTACGCGCTGCAAACGAAAACCGAGAAACGGTTGTGCATTTTTGATTGCGGTTGCCAATGCTTCTGGGTCACTCGATGCAAGATCTCCTGGATCCTTTCCATCAGGAAACTTGGCAACACTCACCTGCACTTTGTAACGACTCTCCCATTCATAAAAACGTTCAGCAGCACCCTGCCCTGCGTTGTCGGCATCGAATGCGAGCACCACCTTGTTTGCAAATCGCTTCAGCAGGCGAACGTGTTCTTCGGTTAGTGCAGTACCGCAGGTTGCAACCGCACGCGTGATTCCCGAACGATGGAACCCAATCACATCGGTATAGCCCTCGCACACAATCACTTCATCGGCGGTGACAATGTCTTGCTTCGCCCAATTCAATCCATACAAGGTTTTTGACTTTGCATAAATAGTGGTCTCTGAAGAGTTCTTGTATTTTGCTGGGTCGGTGCTTCCGGGAAGAATGCGACCACCAAATGCAACTGCATCACCAGCGTCGGTGAAAATAGGAAACAACACTCGCGCACGAAACGAATCTTGTGGACGGCCACGCTTGTTGATGAACGCAAGTCCAACTTCTTGCAACAGATCAATTGGCACACCGATGTCTTTGCTCATGGCATCCCAATCGTCTGGCGCCCAACCGATCTTGAATTGGCGAGCAACATCGCCCGACAATCCGCGATCGCGCAAATAGTCGCGAGCCGCTCGCGCATCAGGGGCATTCAACAGTCGGTCGTGGTACCACTCCACAGCTTTGTTCATTACTTCAACAAGTTGCTTGCGCCGCTGGCGGTCCTTACTTTGACCACCGGTGGTGTAGTTCAGCTGAATCCCAGCTTTGTTGGCTAGGTGTTCAATTGCACCCACAAAATCGAGGTGTTCAATTTCTTGCACAAACTTAAATACGTCGCCTGCAGCGCCACAACCAAAACAGCGATACCGCTTTGTCTCTTCGCGCACATTGAATGAGCCGGATTTTTCGGCATGAAACGGGCATAGCCCAACCCAGTTGCGTCCTACTCTGCGTAACGGAAGATACGACTGAACGACATCAACCAACGACACCGTGTCCCGGAGTCGTTCAATGTCTTCGTCAGCTATTGCCACCCTGTGGAGAATAGTGCTTGCGGTCGTGAATTACAGAAGCCACTATCGCCACTGTCATGACCGTGAGGATGAACCCAAGTGAGAACAGCGTTGGCACGTGGTACCAGTGCGCAACCAGCATCTTGGCACCTACATACATGAGCAATACAGAGATCGCTGGCTTCAGGTAACGGAATCGATCCTTAATGTCAGCGAACAGGAAGTACAACGCGCGCAGCCCCATGATGGCAAACGCATTGGCACCGAACACGATGAATTGTTCGTGACTCACAGCCAGCACGGCAGGCACCGAGTCAACCGCAAAGATGAGGTCGGATATCTCGATAATCACCAATACCGCGAGAAGTGGTGTCGCAAAACGCTTGCCATTGACGCGGGTGAATAGCTTCTGACCATCAAGCTCATCGGTGGTCGGTACGAACTTGTGGAACAACTTCATCGTCTTCGTGTCGGATGGGTTCGAGTCTTCATCGCCGTGACGCAACACGCCATAACCGGTGTAGATAAGGAATGCGCCGAACCCGATCAAGATGTAGTCAAAGCGTTCAATGATGGCGACGCCAAGGAAGATAAAGATGAGACGCATCACGAGGGCGCCAAAGATTCCCCAGAACAACACGCGGTGTTGGTACTGACGTGGCACTTGGAAGTGAGCAAAAATCATGGCCCACACAAATACGTTGTCGATACTCAGACTCTTCTCGATGAGATAGCCGCTGATGTACTCGATACCGGCCTGATGCCCGTCGGCTTGACCGCGAAACATCCACCACACCACAAACATGAACGCCACACCGAAGCTGATCCACACGATGGATTCAATTAGCGCTTCCTTCAGCTTGATGACATGCGCACGGCGATGGAACACCAAGATGTCCACCAACAGCAACACGCTGATGGTGCCGATAAGCACTGGCCATCCCCATTCGGGAACGGTGATGTCGGCAAAATTTGAACGATTACTTCCCGCAGCTAACAACATAAATAAATGTGTACCTTTGCTCAATCATGTGGGTGAATTTCCCCGATGATCGCTTGCTGCACCACAAAGTGGCTCCACAAGTCGGGCTATGAGCAAATTATAGAACGATGCCTATTTCAATTCCAGTCATGCCCGCTTAAACGCCACAAGGGCATGAGCTCCACGTATTGATGTCACGATGCCTAAGCGGCCTTCGTGCTCAATTTCCTGACCTACCACCGAACTATTGCTCACGACTACGTACCGCAATTGACGTGGCGCAATTGACCCACGTGAGTCCATGCGTTCCACTAATTCCTGTCCCGGATAACAGCCCTTGGTGAAACTCACGGCGATTTCTGTGATTCCCGTCTCTGCGGGAATGGATGACTCAGTGACATCCACATTCATCGTCGGCCAAGCAGCAATGATTCGCGCTTCTTCATAATCCTCGAGCGAACCTTGCAGCAGTTCTGCGTCGTGGCTCTCACTGCGCAGATCAACTGCTGTCCCATCGCAACGCCAAGCAGGAATTGAACCAGAAATCGGAGACGCAACATTGCGAACCGCCGTCCACAGCTCTCGACCTAGCGACAATTCAACCTTGACGCGGATTTTGAATCGATTCAAGCGAGCAAGCACAGCATCGCCACAGCCGGAATCAACGTCAAGAATAAACGTTTCACCCTCAACGCATGTAACACGAATAATGCCATCGAGTTTTCCTGTTGGTTGGAGCAAGAGCGATTGTCGCGTCTCCCCTACTCGCATACTCGCAATGTCTTGGCTGAGCTGCGAATGCAAATAGGTGCGAGCGTCTGCACCAGTCGCGGTGATCACGTCGCGCTGCAACGGCAGCCAAAAAGTTTCGGTAGCCATGTGCTTACTGTTGTACTTTGCGTTGTGCACTCATGCGACGAGCCGCTGGCACCGCCGCAAACAGTGCGGCTGCCTTGTTAAAGCACTCCAAGTCTTCTTCTTCGGGAATGCTGTCGGCAACGATTCCAGCACCCGCCTGCAATGACGCACCGTGTGCGCCGATAAACATGGTACGAATTGCAATTGCCGTGTCGAGATTGCCACTGAAGTCCACATAGCCAACCACGCCCGCATACGGGCCACGCTTCACGGGCTCAAGCTCATCGATGATTTCCATGGCTCGCACCTTTGGCGCACCGCTCACCGTTCCTGCTGGAAGTGTTGCACGCAGCACATCAATTGGGCCAAGGCCTTCGCGAATATCTCCCGATACCTGCGAGGTCATGTGCATGACGTGGCTATAGCGCTCCAGCGTCATCAGCTCATCCACGTTCATGGAACCAAATTTGGCCACTCGGCCTACGTCATTGCGCGCCAAATCCACCAGCATCACGTGCTCGGCAACTTCCTTTGGGTTCTCGCGCAGCTCAGCAGCAAGTTTGCGATCGTGTTCGTCTGTGCGGCCGCGCTTACGAGTGCCGGCAATTGGACGGCTAATCACTCTTCCGCCTTGCAGCTGCACCATAGGTTCTGGCGAACTACCCACAATGGTCACGTCATCATGCTTCACGTAATACATGTACGGACTTGGGTTCACTTGACGCAGTACGCGATACATGTCAAACGGCTCGGCATCAAGTTCAATGTCAAACCGTTGTGACAACACCACTTGGAAGATGTCGCCAGCGCGAATGTATTCTTTCGCCGCTTCCACCGAACGCTGATACTCAGAACCATTGACTGGCGCAACAAACTGCTGCTGCTTGTCACCTTCTGTAGGTGGCTCAACTGGCAAGTATGAAAGCGGTTTCGTGAGGTCGGCTACCGCTCCATGAATGCGCACAATGGCTTCGTCGTAAGCAGCATCGATTTGCGTAGCACTCAATTCAAAAACAGGAACACTCTCCAAGAGATACACGCGTTGCTTCCAATGGTCGAATGCAGCCAGCGACCCAATCATGCACATCACCGCGTCAGGAAGGTTGCGATCGTCGCGTGGAACGTTTGGTAATTGTTCAACTTCGCGCACTACGTCATAACCCAAGAAACCCATCAAGCCACCCTGCAACGGTGGCAGTTCGGGAAACAGCGGCGCCTTATATACGGCGAGCAACGATTCCATTGCTGCCAACATTCCATCTTGCGTATTCACGTGTTGCGGAATCGTGCCATCAACAGTGATGTGTCCATTGCGCAGAGTCAATGTTGCAAGCGGATCGCGACCAACAAATGAATAGCGGCTCCAGCGTTCGCCGTGGTCTACCGACTCGAGCAGGAAGCCTGGCTTGTCGCCAACAAGTTTCATGTACGCAGCAACCGGTGTTTCTACGTCGGCAAGCATCTCTGTCCACACCGGAATCACCGTGTTGATAGAAGCAAGTTTCTGAAACTCTTCACGGCTTGGATAGATATTCATTACAAGCGACCTTGCTTTGCGGCGCGCTGCACTAACCGAATGGAGTTATTGAGCCCTCGCTCTGCTTCATAAATAGCAGTCAGCAAATCATCTCCCGAATCTGCGTTGTTCGGGTCGCGAACCGCCATGGCACGGGTTTCAGCAAGTGCTCCAATGCGATCTCTGCACTGCTCGAGTGTGCTTGCTAGCGCTGCAAGTTCGGCGCGCGTACTTGCTGTGTTGGTTGAAATATCGCGAGCCACCGCGAAATCCTAGACGGCGCACTCATAAAACTGATCCGAGATATGACAAGGGCCCCCGAAGGGGCCCGTATCACGCGACTTCAGGCGGCGGACCCGAAATCGCCTTCGCTCTAAACATACGTCTAGGCGGAGATCATAAATTAGCGAAATTCAATATTCGGTGCAAAATTTGTACCGCTACTTTTTGCTGCGAGACCCCGCAGATTTAGCCATTTGTGCACGAGGCATCTCTGAAGACGGGCAAATGTCACTGAATTCACACGAATGACATGCTGGTTTTTTGGCATCGCATACGCGTCGTCCATGCAGAATGAGCCGAAGACTGAACCCACCCCAGTCCTGCGGTGGGAACAACGCATTCAATTCGTACTCAACCTTTACCGGGTCTTCTTCGATGGTTAGTCCAAGACGACGCGACAGCCGACCAACATGAGTATCTACGGCAAGACCGGGAAGGTCGAACACCACGCTTCTCAGCACGTTCGCGGTCTTGCGTCCCACTCCGGGCAACGTGGTCAAATCTTCAACTTCTCGCGGGACTTCCCCACCAAAACGAGTCATGACCGCAGAAGCCATGCCGATGAGATTTTTCGCTTTGGTTTGATAGAAACCTGTTGAACGAACCAGCTCTTCAACACGCTGAACATTTGCCTGTGCCAATTTCTCGGCTGTTGGAAATTCTGCGAACAGTGCAGGAGTCACCATATTCACTCGCACGTCGGTACATTGCGCGGAAAGAATGGTGGCCGCAAGTAATTGAAAAGCATTTTCGTGAGTGAGTTCACAAATTGCCACGGGATACAACACCTTGAGCCGCTTCAAAATTTCGGCAGACCGATCCACGATTTTCTTTGGCGCTTTTTTAGGCGCCGGCTTAGCGGCCTTCTTTACACTTGCTTTCTTGGCAGCCACAGTTCCGAACACTAGCGAGTCACACCGATAGCCTGAGCGTTGTGGGACACCTCGACATCAACCGTCGTCTGCCAACTGATGACTTGTCTGAGGTTGACGAACTGTTACTTGCAGTCGAACGCGCAGATGGGCAACGTCCTCTCTCCGATCACTTATGGATCGATCTTCGCCAAGGAGGTCGGCCTGGATATGTAGGACTGCTGGGGCGACAGCCAGGGCATGATCACCTCATTGCCTATTGCCAAGTGTCGCGTGGTAATGACTCGTGGGCACTCGACCTCATCGTGCATCCACATCATCGCTACGAAATGGCTTCGATCGGACCGCAACTGTTGTCAGAGGCACTCAACGTCATCCGTGAAGCCGGAGGCGGGCACGTGCATTGGTGGGTGTTTGAGCCCAACGAAATTCATACGACGCTCGCACAATCAATTGGTCTTCATGCGGGTCGCACCATGCTGCAAATGCGAGTGGCACTTCCGCTTCGCGAAGTTACCGACATTGTGACTGCACCATTTCGCAGCGGCGTCGACGACGAGCGTTGGCTTGCGGTCAACAATGCCGCGTTCGCCGATCACTTGGAACAGGGTGGGTGGACTCAGTCCACACTTGAGTCACGCATCCAGGAGCCGTGGTTTAACCCGAATGGTTTTTTACTACACAACGTGGGTGACGAACTTGCTGGTTTTTGCTGGACAAAGGTGCACCTCGAAACCTCACCCGTACTCGGCGAGATTTACGTGATTGCCGTTCACCCTCGCTTTGGAGGCAAAGGAATTGGTCGTGCACTGACCATTGCAGGCCTCTCGTTTCTGCATCGCGCAGGAATCTCTACCGGCATGCTGCACGTTGACGCCGACAATGAACGCGCGGTTCAGATGTACAAGTCGCTTGGCTTCACTGTCGCCCACCAGCAACGTGCGTTTGTTGGTGATGTGAACTAGTTTTTCGGCATGTCAATTACTGCTGAAAATGAAACTCCTCTCCCACGCTGGTCAGTTGCTGACGTGCATGAGTCGTTCAATGCTCGTTCCTTTGTTGATGCCATGGAACGCGCTGGCTCGAATGTGGCCCGCCTTGAAGCACTGTTTGAAACCCACAATGTGCGTGCCATCGAACCGCGCACGCCAACCGCACAAGATGGTGTGGCCGCCGATGCGGTGATCCAGGCATTTAACAAAACAGTTGACGAACAAGACATTCTCATTTCGTACATCTACGCAACAGTCAGCACCGATTCGCGCATTGAGCAGGCACAAGGTTTGCTCAGCGAAATGGAAGACCTCGACGCACGGATTTCTCCACTGCTTGCCCGCCTTGCAGACTGGGTTGCAAGCCTGGATGCCAATGCATTGCAGGAAGTCAGCAACGAGGCGCGCGAGCACCTCGGGCCTTTGCTCCGCCTGCAAGACCGAGCAATTCACCAAATGAGCGAAGCCGAAGAAGGCCTGTACGCCGAACTTGGCACCACTGGTTCTTCGGCCTGGGGGCGGCTACAAAGCGACATCACTTCACAGTTAGCAGTCGAGGTGCGTCTACCGTCGGGCACAAAGTCGATGCCCATTGCAGCAGTGCGCGGACTTGCAACCGACAACGACCTTGCGGTTCGCAAGGCTGCTTACGAAGCGGAAATGCAAGCGTGGCCAACTGTTGCCGTTGCATGCGCCGCAGCAATGAACAGCATCAAAGGTGAGGCGAATACCGTGAACAAGCGACGCGAGTGCAAAGCACCAATCGATGCTTCGCTGTATTCAAACTCGGTAAGCACTGCAACGTTCACTGCTATGCAGTCAGCAATTTCGGCTTCACTTCCTGACTTTCGACGCTGGATGCGGGTGAAAGCGCAGCTGCACGGAGACACCAACGGTTTGTCATGGTGGAACCTGTTTGCGCCACTTCATATTTCACCGGGCGCAATTTCGTGGGACGAAGGAATCAGTCTCGTGAAAGATGCATTCTCCACTTACAGCGACCGTCTTGCACAACTTGTTGACCGCTCAATTAACGAACAGTGGTTGGATGCCGAGCCCCGCGAAGGAAAAACTGGTGGAGCATTCTGCATGTCATTCGTTGAAGATCGCTCCCTCGTATTGTTGAACTGGAGCGGAAGCGTCGACTCTGCACAGGTGACCGCACACGAACTTGGTCACGCGTATCACAACACACAACTTGCTCAGCGCACGCCATTGCAGAAACGCTTGCCTATGGCTCTTGCCGAAACTGCCAGCATCTTCTGCGAAACGCTGGTTATGGAAGATGGGCTTTCGCGCTTGCAAGGCGACGAGCGTTTGGCATTGCTTGATGTCAACCTCATCGGCGCATCGCAAGTGGTTGTCGACATTCACAGTCGTTTCCTGTTTGAAACAGAAGTATTCGCGCGTCGTCAACGCCGCACGCTTGGTGTGAGCGAGTTCAACGAAATCATGTTGCAAGCACAGACCGACGCGTATGGCGATGGTCTTGACCAGAGCACTCGCCACCCGCACATGTGGGTACTCAAGCCCCACTACTACGGAAGCCACTTCTACAACTGGCCATACACATACGGATTGCTATTCGGATTGGGTTTGTATGCGAAGTATCAGTCAAACCCAGATCATTTCCGCGAAAACTACGACACTGTCTTGTCACGTGCGGGAATGGATACTGCCGAGGAACTCGGTCAAGCATTCGGCATCGACGTCACCGATGTTGCATTTTGGACCTCAAGTCTCGATGTTCTTTGTGCTCGCATGCTCGATTACGAGAAGTTGGCACAAAAACACCTCTAAACTGAGTGCATGACAAGTCTTTACGATGCATCACGTGAAGACATCGCAGGACTCTTAAGCGGTCAACCAGCGTTTCGTTTGAAGCAGGTTTGGGAAGGCCTATACACACAGTTCGCTGAGCCGTCCCAAATTCTCACGTTGCCTGGTGCCGTGCGCGAAGAACTGGCACAGGGTTTCCCAAATTCACTGCATCTCACCACGGCCAGCGTCAGTGATAAAGGTGACACGATCAAATTTTTGTGGTCGCTTGCAGACGGTGGTCACCCAATTGAAACCGTGCTCATGCATTACAAAGAACGCGCAACCGTGTGCGTCAGTACGCAAGCTGGATGTGCAATGGCCTGTGGTTTTTGTGCAACGGGACAAGCAGGCTTCACGCGCCACCTCAGCGTCGGCGAGATCGTTGAGCAAGTGGTGTACGCCGCACGCGAAAGCGCCAAGCGCAAGCAGCGTTTAGCCAACGTGGTGTTCATGGGTATGGGCGAACCACTCGCCAACGAAGAAGCGGTGTGGGGTGCGGTAGAGCGCATTCATGGCGATATTGGATTGTCAGCTCGTCATCTCACCATTTCTACCGTTGGCATCGTTCCTGGCATTCGCAAACTTGCTACGCGTCCGCTGCCAGTCAATCTTGCGGTTTCTCTGCACGCTGCACGCGATGTTTTGCGCGATGAACTCGTACCAATTAACAAGCGCTACCCCATCAATGAACTGATGCAGGCATGTCGCGACTACCTTGACAACAAGAATCGCCGCATCAGTTTTGAGTGGGCGATGATCGATGGAATTAACGACCAACCTCGCGATGCACGTGAGCTGGCACAACTTTGCGGACAACTCACACCATCAGCACACGTCAACTTGATTCCGCTCAATCCAACTCCGGGTTGGCCAACAAAGGGAACGAGCGCAGCAGGGGTCCGAGCATTTGCCCAGCAACTTGAAGACCTCGGAGTAAATGTGACTGTGAGGCGCAACCGTGGCACGGACATCGACGCTGCATGCGGTCAATTGGCAGCAGGTCAGCCGGTAAGACTGACCAACCGTCGAGGAATCGAAGAATAGAACTTTTTTAACTCACAAATTGTGGAGTTTCTGTCATTATCTTGTCAAAATCCCACGCATTAACAAGTGGTATCCCTAAGATTAACGGGTGCCAAATTTACCCCCGATCGTGGTCGTCACCGCCGATGACTTTGGTCGCTCAGACAGCATTTGTCATGCAGTCGAGCTTGCTTTCCGCGAAGGCTTGGTAACTGACGCTTCCCTCATGGTGAATGCGGCCTCGCGAGATTTGGGACTTGATGTTGCCCGCCGGAACCCGGGACTAGGAATTGGCGTACATCTTGCATTCCAAGATGTTGAACCATTAACCAAGAGCAAATATGTCGCTTCATTGCGGGATCTTTCACATAGTGCCGTTTTCCTCCGCCTCCTTTTCGCTGGCTCTGCGCATATTCGAGAAGTTCGTGCCGAAATGGAAGCACAGGTGAAGTGGCTAGTTGATCAGGGTGTTCAACCAAGCCATATCAATGGACATAACCATGTGCATATCCACCCCCGAATTCGTAGAACCGTGTCCCAACTTGCTATCAAATACAACATTCCATGGAAGCGCACGCCACATGAGCGCAACTTCGAAAATGTTGGAGTCGCTCGGAGGGCACAGCAGGTTGCAGTGTCATTCTTCTGCATGCTCACTTCATTCGTCAGAGATGGAAATGTCAATGTTCCCAACCAGTTTTTTGGGTTTGCAGTTTCTGGACAGATGAAGCGCGAACATCTTGCCAAGTATTTGGCGAAGGCAACATCTGGCATCACCGAGATCATCTGCCATATTGGCCTGTTAGACGATGCCCCCTCTATCGACGGTTACTCGTGGACCAGTGAATTGCAGACCATAACGACGATGTCAAAGCGGGAAGCCGAGGATGCATTCAACGTGAATATCGCTGGATTTCACGAAGCTGCACGAATGAAGGCTGCTTGGATGTTGCAAATCAGCCCTACAAGACACAATCTAATTTCCAAGTAGCGAAACCAGTTTCGGGCGGCTGCGCTCAATCTGGTCTGCAAGCATTCGCTCAAGAATGCCTCCACCAAACATAGATCCTCCGTAAAACATCTCTACTGAAACTTCTGCATCGTTGCCTCCGCCAGCAAAAAACACGGTGAGTTTCCATTCGGAGTGGTTTCGACCATCAATTTCTGATCGTTCAAAGACCACTGATGAGTTTGCATCATCGTTGGTTCGCATCATTCGCAAGCGTTTCGAACGCGCAAATGGGCCAACTTTTCCGCGCAGCTCTATCGTCCACGTGTTATCTGATCCTTCTTCTTTCACTGCGGCGTGAACAATGTCTAACCACTTCGGATATTGCGCTAAGTCACGAAGAATCGCATGCGCAGTGTTCCGATTGACCAGGGTCTCCAGCGAGGCCCTCACCTTCAACGCCATTACGGAATGTCGTTTTCGTCAAATGGCTCGCGCTGAATTCCGTCCGTGAAAGTGTTGTCCGCCTGCGGGCGAGGCGATGACTGGGTGTCGTCAAAGTTGAATGCTCGGCTCAATAGGCGACCCTTTGGACGTAATACGCCACCCAAGTCATCGGTTTGATCAAACTGTGGACTCCATGGAATGGCTTTCGTTTCTTCCAACTCAACTTCGGCTACTTCAACAATTGGTGCAATAACTTCTTCAACCTTTTTATCGCTTTTCAATTCATCAAAAATGCTTGGTCGCGGCGGCTTCACGCGACTCTTCTTTGGATCGGCTTTCTTCGCCTTTGGTTTTTCCGTTGGCGGAGTTACGGGAAATAAGCGCGGAACATTCTCACGCTTGTCTTCAATTCGCCAACCACGCGGAACAACAAGCGCATCAGCGTGTCGGCGACAAAGGCCATTTACTTGCATGCCATCTACTGGCACATAGTTTTCCAGCGTCATCAACAATTCAGACGAATCTAGGAAATATGCAGCAATTGCTAGCTCTCTGCAACTAGGACGCTCACACTGCTTGGACACGTCTAAAGACTAGTTCTCTGTTGCACTAGCCAGTAACAACACAAGCAATTCCCATTCCTTGTCGATCGCGGATTGGCTGCGTATCGCTCGGGCATGTCATGTCAAACCCCACCAATGACCTCACCACGCCACTGTGCTTGCCACTGCAATCCACCTCGACCGCGAGCTGATTCGTATTCACTTCGATGCACGAACCCGCTTGCAAAAGTCCGTCCGGCCCAACCGGAACAGCTGGACCAGAGAGCAGGTTGAGCACCAGCACCAGCCCAATGATTCCTGCGACCATCAATCCAATCATGCGCCACGGAAACACTCCCCTTACAGCAGGCACATGCACGAATTGCTCGTGTACAACCCGCACTGGCTCGGAATTTTGCCCATTGAACGGGCTGTCATATATTCTTCGCAATTTCGCATCCGAAAGTACGCGCCAGGCTTCTGCAACGCGCGCCATCTGGATTGACGAGTCGCTTCGCAAACCGGTGGCGGTATCCGGATGAACCTCGCGTGCTCGCATTCGATACGCAACACGAATTTCATCTTGGGATGCAGACGGCAGTACGCCAAGAACTTCGTAGTGAGACTGTGACATTATTTGCGATGAAGAAGCTTGAATTTCTTTGCAGTCGCCTGCTTCTCGGCAGACTTACGCATTCCCGCAATGGTTCCTGTCATCAAAATGGCAACACTGAGAAACAGGATCATCGATGCCAACACATTGATCTGTGGTGGAATACGAACGCGTGACGCGCCATAAATCTGCAGCGGGAAGGTTTGCACTGGCCCTGAGTTAAAGAAGGTGATGATGAAGTCATCAATGGACAGGGCAAAGGCTAAAAGCGCTGCTGCGAGGATGCCTGGCAAAATGAGAGGGAACGTGACCTTCATGAAGGTGCGAATGGGGGTAGCTCCGAGGTCTTGAGCAGCTTGTTCCAATGTCCAATCGAACCCGCGAATTCTTGCGCGCACCGTGAGCGCTACGAAGCTGACCTGAAACATGATGTGGGCGATGATGATGGTTGTCATTCCAAAGTCAATGAAATTCTGGCCAAGGAACAGAGTTGCAAGGGATGAACCGAGCACGATTTCAGGTGTTGTCAGTGGAAGCACGAGAAAGAGATTGATTCCTTCGCTACCGCGGAATTTGTAGCGAGACAGCGCCACCGCAATAAGCGAGCCCAAGATGGTGGACACAAACGTGGAAACCGCTGCGATCTCGAGGCTCTTCCACAGCGCATGCGTGAGCGACTGCTCAGCAAACGGATGTAGCCAATTATCAAACGTAAAAGACTGCCAAGCAATATTGAAATTGCCTTTCGGCTTGTTGAAGCTAAACGCCACGATGAAAAAAATCGGGGCAAACAGATAGACAAGTCCGAGTCCGGCAAACACGTTCAACGCATAACGGCCGTATTTGGTGCGCTTACGCATCATGCCAAATCCTCAGTGCCAAAGATTCGCGTGTACAGCAGCACCAAAGTGGCAATGCTGACCATCAGCACTGCAGCCATTGCAGATGCAACGGGATAATTGTTCTGCTTTAAGAATTGGTCTTGAATCGAGTTGCCGATCATGGTGGTGTTCGGGTTGCCCAAAAACTGCGCGTTTACGAAGTCGCCCGCAGCAGGAATAAATGTCAGCAGAGTTCCGGCAAAAACGCCAGGTATTGACAGTGGGAATACCACTTTGCGAAATGCTCGCGACGCACTGGAGTACAAATCGCCTGCAGCATTCACCAAATTGGTGTCAATCTTTTCAAGACTCACATAAATAGGAAGCAACATAAACGGCAGGAAGTTATAGGTAAGTCCACCGATAACTGCCGCTGGCGTATTCAGCAGTTTGCCATTGTCCATTATGTGCATCCATTCAAAAACATTTTCCAATCCAACCGCATGAAGCACGCGAACCACAATGCCACGGTCAGCCAGAATAGTGGACCAGGCAATCGTACGAATCAGATAACTCGTGAAAAATGGAATGACCACAAGACCCAGCAAAATGTTCTTGTACTTACCGCCGCGAAATGCAATCACGTATGCAAGTGGATAGCCAATCAAAATGGTCAGCACAGTTGCAATTGCCGCGTACACAAATGCATGCTCAAACTGTTTTCCGAAATCTCGAAACGCAGTTGAATAGTTCTGAAATGCCCAACTGAAGTTGTACTGCACCGAAAAACGGCTCTCCTTGGTAGAGAGCGAAATTCGCAACAATGACCAAACAGGCGCAATGAAAAACAAAGCCAGCCACAACATTCCAGGCTTTAGTAACCCATACGGAGCAAGCAGGCGCCGTGCCTCTGGACCACCCTTAACGGCTAGGCCAAGAACGCTGCCAAGCACAAGAAACAATGCAAGCACGACCACGGAAACCATTGGGCCAATCACCCAGTGAGCGCCAAGCGCCACCAAACAAACAGAAGCGATGATCATCGCCCCCATGCCAACTCGATCGGCGTTTCGCGCGATGCGGTTTTTGCGGACGACCGTTTCGGTCATGAAAAGTTCAGCGTTTCGTTCGGTGCTTATGCGCCGGTAATTGCCGAGAATTCCTCGTCGAATTTCGCTTCAACATCTTCCGTCAAAGTCGCAAATGCGCGAAGGCGCGCACTTGAAGCATCGTCTGGGAACAACAGTTGGTTGTTTGCTAGCTCTGGGTCGAGCTTGGCAAGTTCGTCACGAACGCCCTTCACCGGAGACAGATACTGAACGTACTGAGTTACTTGTGCAGCTTGCACTGGGTCGTAACAGAAGTTCATCCACTTTGCAGCGGCCACAGAGTTCTTCACTCCCTTAGGCAAAATCATGGTGTCACACCAACGAGTTCCACCTTCTTCAGGAATAACGAAGCGAACATTCGGGCTGTCTTTGCCAAGTTGCAATACGTCGCCAGACCAGCCAACACATGCCGCGAAGTTTCCACTCACCAAATCGTCTGTGTAGTCGTTACCCGTAAATGCACGAATCTGCCCATCATTCTTTGCCTGCGCAAGTTTTTCAAATGCTGGTGCAGCATCTTCGAAAGAAGTGATCTTTGAAGGGTCAATTCCAAGACTCATACAAATAAGTCCGATGGTGTCACGCATTTCCGTGAGCATTCCGATCTTGCCTTTGAACTCCGGAGCGAACAATTCTGCAACGCTCTTGATTTCGCGACCTGTCACATCGATGTTGTAGGCGATTCCCGCCATGCCTGCCTGCCACGGCATTGAGTACTCACCAGTTGGGTCCCATGGTGGATTCACAAACCCATCTTCAAGATTGGCAAAGTTTGGAATTTGATCTTTTGGCAACTTCTCTGCCCAACCGAGACTGATTAGACGACCTGCCATCCAAAATGTTGGCGCAATAATGTCGGCTTCAATTGACTTGCCATTGCCAAGCAACGGCTGAATTTTTGCGAAGTACTCGTTGTTGTCGTTAAATCCTTCGCCGTAGGTCATCTTCACGCCAGTTTCGGCCATGAATCGATCAACAGTTCCAGTTTTGCCGTCTGCAGTCGGATCTATATACAGAGGCCAGTTATCGAAGAACACCGACTCTGCCCCACCAGAACTAGAGGATCCACTTCCGCCACAAGCAGCGAGGAACGCTGGAAGCGATAACCCGAGAGCACCAAGCGCACCTGATCGAGCCAAAAACTGGCGACGTGTCATCTGATTCTTTGGTATCGATGTCGACATAGTGATTCTCCTTATATTTAGAACTGATTTGATATTAGAGCGTTGACTCGATGTGATCGACGTCTGTGGAAGTAGATCCGGCTCTATCTGGCCATCCGGCCAAGATGTATCCACCATCAAGATCCCACGAAACATTCATGGTTGCGCCAACTGAAGTCTGCGGCATACGCGCTGATGAATCAGCGAGGCACGTGAGTTCGGTTCCGTCGGCCAGACGAATAATCATTCGAGCCGTTGCTCCTTGAAAAACCAAGTCGGTCAGAGTGCCGTGCAAACTCTGACCCTGCGAATCGACTTGCTCCGAAGGTCGAAGCCGTTCTGGGCGAAGCATGACCGACACTTGCGCTCCAATTGCATGCGACGAGGCTTGACCAGCAACACGAATGGTTGACCCAGCCCTCAGCGCAACCACCGCATCTGCGCCATCGTGACTCTGCACCGTTCCAGGTAGGAGGTTTGCCGAACCGATAAACCCAGCAACAAACAATGAGGCCGGCGAGCGATAGATGTCTTGCGGCGTTCCAATTTGTTCAACATGACCTTGGCTCA
>CAITUB010000128.1 GCA_903895515.1 uncultured Acidimicrobium sp.
CATCAATTGCAATGCGTAACTCATTCGCGCTCTTAACTTTCTCGGTCGCTTCAGATGGTGGGAGTCCGGTTACCGCATATGAGTACTCGCTTAATGCAGGAATTTCGTGGACAAATGCATCCTCGCTTGGTAACCCAATGCGAATTTCTGGGTTGCGTAACGGAAGTAACTATTCGGTAATCATTCGTGCGTTGAATATTGCAGGAGCCGGAAATTCATCTGCCACTTCTTCAATCGCACCGATTGGGCCGCCTGATGCACCACGTATCACCACTCTTACGCCAAATGACCAAACACTTGAAGTTGCGTTCACCGATGGTGCAACTAGCGGATCGCCAATTACCGGGTACGAGTACTCAATCGATGGTGGAAACACTTGGCCATCAGCAGGTTCTGCAACAGCGTCACCGTTCACCATTACGGGCCTAACCAATGGGACTATCTACACCGTGCGCATTCGTGGCGTGAACGCAAATGGCTCGGGCACTTCGTCAGATCCTGTGGTGTCAAAACCGTATACCGTTCCGAGTGCGCCAGTGATTACGCAGATTGACGTTGTAGGAAACAATGCAACTCTTGCATACACCGCACCAGCATCAAATGGTGGCCAGGCAATCACGTCATATGAGTATTCGATTGACAGTGGATCAAGCTGGGTAAGTACAAACTCGGCAACGGTTCTGTCGGTGCAAATTTCGAACTTGGTGGAGAATCAGGATTACCAAGTGGGTGTGCGTGCAGTGAACTCTGCTGGTCCTGGTGCTGTAGCAAGCGTGAGTACCCAGTCGGTTGTGGTGGCTCCATCGTCACCAGCGTCTCCGCAGGTTCCCACGGTGCCGGTGGCTGCACCTTCAACGACGACTCCTACAACTACGACGACTATTGCGCCGAAACCAGTAGTGCCGGTAACAACTCCTGCTACTTCACCGGTCGTTGTTCCGCCGGTGGCGTCAACGCTTGAAGTGTTACCGGGTAGTGGGGGCATTGCCGTTCCTCTTGGAAGTGGAGCCGTTGTTGTCGATGGGAAAATTGTTGATCTCGTTGTCACCATTGCCCAAGATGGGGTAGCGGTCATCGAATTCCCTGGCGAGTTTGTTATCCGCGTTGCTCCACGAAACGCAGATGGAACCATCGTTCCACCAGGTGAAGGAAATGCAATTCGGGCCTTTAGGGGTCGCACCGTTGAAATTGGCGGCGAAGGGTTTGCACCAAACTCGGTTGTTGAAGTGTGGGTCAATAGTGAACCGATTTTCTTGGGTGATGTAACAGCAGATGCTGAAGGAAAATTTTCGAAGGTATTTGATCTTCCAGTCGGTTTGGTTCCTGGCCAGCACACCTTGACGTTGGGCGGTATCACCAAGAAAGGCCAAGTAGTTAAAGCTTCAGTTGGCCTCGTCGTTGAAGAAGAAGACGTAATTGCGCCAATAGGCGCGCAGCCCGAAGAATCAAATACTGAATTCGATCCGAAAAGCGACGCGGCAGGGACAATGGGCCTCATCGTCAACGCCATTGTGCTTCTTGCAATTGCTGGAGCTGCAAGTCGTAAGGAAGATGAAGATGACGAGCGCGGTTCAGGTGACGTTTCTGATGTGTCGGTGAAGCGCATTGGTGCAGATGACGACGGTGTCGACATGTTGAATTTGCCGCGCATTTCTCTTGCAGATCGCATCATGGCAAGAACACCAGAGGCAACCGCACATCGATCACCAATGATTGGGCGCGTGCTGCAAGATGGCACGTACTTGCGTTCGCTGCTTGGTGCGTTGTGGTTGCTGCTGCCAATTGCTGGAATAGCGCTTGGTCTTGCCTCCGCATTCAATACCAACTTTGAAGTAGTAATGCCGTCACTGGCGTTGCTGAGTGCGCTTGTCGTTATTGGAACGCTTGATGCTTTTGCCGGGTTCCTCGGCGCAGTTGTATTTGCATCTGCGGTATTGATTGGTGGTGGAATCACTAGTGCCGATTCAATTCGTGGACTACTTGGAATTTGGGTAATGAGTTTTGCGGTTCCGATGTTGGCCAGTGCTTCGCGACCATTCCGTCGCAAGAACGCAAGCGGTCTGGCAGGAATGTGGGACAGAAGCGCAGACTTCATTTTGATTCTGTTATTTGGTGCTCTTGCTGCGGGTTCAATGTTTTCATCGTTGCCTGGTCTCACTGGTTTCCGTCCGGAATTTGCAGGAAATGTTGCACATATTCAGATCGTTGCCATGATTGTGCTTGCAGCACGCTTCATTCTTGAAAATGCAACCGTGAAGTTGACACCCACGCGCTATCGCGAAC
>CAITUB010000129.1 GCA_903895515.1 uncultured Acidimicrobium sp.
ACGCAGTCGAGTACCACGCTCATTTTGGCTGGCGTTGCGGTCACGTCGCTAGCCACATCGATTCAGGCATTTATTTTGCAGCGCAATACCGATGTGGTGCGCCAGGTGTATTCCTGGATCCTTGGTCGTTTATCAAGTGCAACATGGGGCGATGTGCGCCTGATTCTTCCGTATGTTGTGTTGAGCACGGGTGTATTACTGATGCATCGTCGATTACTCGATGTGCTTCGCGTCGGTGATGACGAAGCGAGCGCATTAGGAACGAATGTGCGCCGCGTTCGCCTCATTGTCGTGCTTGCAGCAACACTCGGCACGTCTGCCGTTGTCGCTGTCAGTGGTCTCATCGGGTTTGTTGGCATCATCGTTCCTCATGCCGTTCGCTTAATCGCAGGTGCCAGTTATCGCAAGGTGCTTCCGCTCAGTGTGTTGCTCGGTGCTGCGTTTCTCGTATTCGCCGATATTCCAAGCAGGGTGTTGGCAAACCCTGCTGAAACCCCAATTGGTGTCGTCACTGCATTCTTCGGTGCACCATTCTTTTTGTTCCTTCTGCGCACGAGAAATACATCAAAATGACCGCGCTCGGTTTCTGTGATGTTCGTGTGTCGTACAACGGCACTGAAGCAGTGCAGGGCTTTAACGACTTGCTGCATTCTGGTGAATGGCTGTGCCTCATTGGGCCAAACGGAGCAGGCAAGTCGTCGGTATTGCGCGCGGCTGCAGGACTCGTTCCATACACGGGGTCAATCGCTATTGATCAAACTGAAATACCAGCAACATCTGCGCGTTGGCGCGCACAACACATTGCGTATGTTCCTCAGTCGCCGCTCATTCCTCACGACATGAATGTTCATGACTACGTGTTGTTGGGTCGTAATCCATACGTGCGACATTTCTCATCGGAAACAAAGCAAGACCGTGAAGTAATTCATGGCGTATTAGAGCGTCTTGATTTGATTAATTTTTCGCAGCGCAGGCTGGGCACATTGTCGGGTGGGGAATTGCAACGGCTGGTTATTGCTCGCGCATTGGCACAGGAGGCACCAGTGCTGTTGCTGGACGAACCAACGAGCGCACTCGATATTGGGCACCAGCAGCAAGCGCTTGAACTAGTTGACAAACTGCGCCGGGAACAGGGCCTCACCGTTGTTTCCGCCATGCACGACCTCACGCTCGCTGGCATGTACGCGGACAGGCTGGTGCTGATGCATCAGGGTGCCCGCGTGGCAGAAGGCTCGGCAAAAGAAGTATTGAAGCCAAACATTCTCTCTGAGTTTTACGGTGTATCTGCCCGAGTACATCATGAAGACGATGGCACCGTCGTCGTCATTCCTCAGCGCACCAGCACCCGCTAAGCAAACCGCTACCTTTGTCGTTGATGGACGATTTTGGCCGCACCCTCAATATTCATGTTGCGGGTTGTGCAGAGTCGCACCAGAAACTATTGCAGTCGCTTGAATCGTTGACCGACGAGCAGTGCCGTGAACCTTCAGCGCTTCCAGGTTGGACACGCGGTCATGTGCTTTCGCACTTGGCGCGCAACGCTGAAAGCCATGTACATGTGTTGCAGTGTGCAGTACGCGGAGAAGTGGGCGAGCAATACGTTGGCGGAGCAAAGGCTCGTAAACAGGGAATTGAAACGCACGCTGCAGATTCTGCAGAATCACTCGTAGCAAGTGTGCGCAAAAGCATTTATGCACTTGAAGGTCAATGGGCTGCCACGAATAGCGAAGGTTGGCAGGGGCGCGGTGTTAATAGCGCGGGTGCATCCATTGCTATGAGCGACATTGTGTTCTTACGTTGGCGTGAAGTTGAAGTACATCACGCAGACTTGGCACTTGCATTCACGTTCGCAAATTGGAATTCCACCTACGTTCGCTACGAACTCGACCGGCAAGTCATGATGTGGCGTGCAAGTAAACCCATGGGGTTAACCCCTGTGCCAAAAATTGCATTGCAACTTTCACCCAATGAACGCCTTGCATGGTTTTTGGGTAGAACCGAAGTTGAAGGTCTGCCAAAGCCACCCAGTTACTAGTATTTCCGTGTGAACTGGCGCGCAAGAGGCACATGGCTTATCGCACTGTTTGCAGTCTGTCTCTCGATCTTGATACCTGCCAGTGCAGCAAGCGCACATGCCGGGTTGGAAGGCAGTGACCCAAAGCCGAGCTCCTGGTTGGCTACGTCTCCCTCCGAAGTGGTTCTGCATTTTGACGAGTCTGTTGGCGTGGTTTTTGCACGACTCAAAATTTTGGACCAAGACGGAAAAGAAGTGTTCGAAGCACGACCAACTCGAGATGCAAACGATCACACGACAGTTCGCGCAAATATCGACAAGCTTGGCGATGGCACGTGGGTCGTGGTGTGGCGCGTTACTTCTGCAGACTCACACCCTGTTCAAGGGTCATTTGCATTTTCGGTAGGAACAAGTTTGTCCGATGTGACCACCATTTTGACCGGAGATGAAGGTCATAAACATGGATTAAATAACCTCTTCAACATTCTTCGATTTGTGATGTTCGCTGGCGTGATGTCACTCATTGGGGGTGTTGGCCTTGTGATGTTTGCCGCAAAAAAGCCACCGTCAATTCGCACCCGCATGAGTTTGTGGGGCGCGTGGACATTTTCGATCGTGGCAAGCATTGAGGCACTCTTTGCTTACGGCCCTCATGCTTCTGGCGTGAAGGTTTATAACTTCACCGACCTTTCTTTGCTCGGCGACACCATGAGCACGACGTATGGTCAAGCAACCCTGCTCAGAATCTCCTTGCTTTTGAGTTTTTCCTTGTTGCTGATGAAAATGGAATTCTGCAACAAACGAGCCTGGAGGCTCAGTGCGATATTTGCATCGGTTTTTGTCGCAGCAACACTCTCTGCCGTTGGTCATCCAAGTGGGCAATCTCCCGTTGCACTGAGTTTTTCTCTCGACGTGTTGCATATTCTTGCCGTTTCATTGTGGATCGGTGCATTGTTCCTCATCACGATTGATCGCAAGTTCTGGTTGCGGTCAACACAATCCATGCTGTGGTTTTCACGCATGGCTGGATATTCGGTTGCAGTCATTGCAGTTACTGGCGTTGTTCAATCCATGCTGCTGATGGATGGTCCACGTAATTTGTTTGTCCTTGAATATGGACAGAAACTCGTAGTAAAAGTTGGATTAGTGCTTGTGCTTGTTGCAATTGGTGCTCTCTCGCGAGCAACGTTGCGCAAAAGTGGACCAGCCAAATTGCATCAGTCAATTGTGGTGGAGTCGCTCATTGCGTTAATTGTGGTTGCAATTACGGCCCTGCTGGTTGCAATTCCTCCTCGCGTGCAAATCTCTAATGCTCCTGTTCAGTTTTCGCTGAAGCAATCAGGGCTCATTGCCGACATCACGGTTACCCCTGCTCGAATTGGTGCCTCAGAAATCCATCTCAATATGGGTTCTCTAGAGGGGTCATTTGCTCAAATGACATCAGTTACTGCACGCATGTCTCTGCCAAATAAGAACATTCCAAATGGGCCAATAGAACTGCAGCGAACTGGACCAAACCACTACACAGCGGTAGTGAATTTCGCATTCACAGGCAAATGGCATATCGAGTTTCTGGTGAAACCAGACCCGTCGCGCACGGTGTTATTCACCGCCGATGTCAAGGTTGGCGAGTAGTTACCTTCATCACCAGGTGGTGGCCCATGCCAGTTGCTTCGTCAACAAATTGATCACCAAAAACGTCAAAACCATTTTGCGTATAAAACTTGAGTGCGCTGTCCCGCGCCCTGGCCCAGATGTAATGCGCGCCGTCATCTTCGGCACGCATTACTCCAGCGCGTAGTAGTTCTGCGCCAACTCCACTTCCCTGAAGGTGCTTGGCCACTGCCATTCCTTTTAGCTGTACAGCCGGAAGGTGTTCGTCCAATGGCCACTCTTGGGGAATCCACGACGAACAGGCGATCAGCTCTTGGTTTTCATAGATGCCCAAATGAACGCAACCTGGGTATTCGTCTTGTTTGTACCGAGGGTCTTGTGATGGAGTTCCATCACGAAGTACAGCTATTCGTAGTGGGAGAAGCTCCTCAGTCGAAACTTGGACGACTCGGTTTGAGCGATGCAGTGATCGAATATCAACAATGCGGTCCGCAAACTGGCTG
>CAITUB010000130.1 GCA_903895515.1 uncultured Acidimicrobium sp.
AAACTCGTTTGCTGAATCAGTGGGATGAGTTCATCATTGATGGTCGTGGCGTGCGTTGTGTAAACGACGAAGATTGGGTGACCGCAGCAGAAACTGCTGAGTGTTCACTTGCCCATGCAGCAGCGGGTGAAATTGACAAGGCAAAAGAATTGCTGTCATGGACTCGCGCGCACCGCAACGACGATGGCTCGTACTTCACTGGCATTAGTTACCCAGGCAGAATTGTGTTTCCAGCAGACGAACGCAGCGCATACACCGCTGCCGCTGTGATCCTTGCTGCAGATGCAATTTCGCAAGCGACACCTGCGAGCAAGTTGTTTCTGAGCAGCACAGTTTTTGACTGATTCGTTATTTAACTCGCTGCAAAATTCTCAGTGAACCGGTGCACGACGTTTCTACGAAGTTCTTTGAGTTAATAGCAGCGAGATAGATCTCTTCATATGGCGCTTGACCGCCGAGTGCCGGATCACTAAACACATCGTGGATGGCCAACGTGCCGCCAACTGCAACGTGTGGTGTCCACGCCACATAATCGTTACGCGCCACATCGCGACCATGTCCGCCATCAATAAACAACATGCCAATTGATTCGTTCCACTTTGATGCAATGGCGGGCGAATCACCCACAACCGCTTTCACAACCGTTGTGAGGTTTGCGCGCTGCATGGTGCGCTCAAAGTGCGGAAGCGTGTTCAATCGACCAGTTGCAGGATCGACCAAGGTTTGGTCGTGCCATTCCCAACCCGGCTGGTTTTCTTCAGACCCGCCATGGTGGTCAACTGCATGCAACACGGTGTTTGATAACCGCGCTGCCTCGCCAAACCACACGGTGCTTCTGCCGCAATACGAGCCAATTTCCACAAATGGCAAAGTCGGGCAATCCAATCCAGCGCTCAACGCTGCTGCAAACAGAGCATCACCCTCGTTTTCGGGCATGAAACCCGTGGTGCTCAATGCAATTTCTCGCAGAACGCCACTCAACTGTGTCACAATATTTCACGCTACAACAGTTCGATACGCAGTCTCTTTACTGGCAACATAGAGGTATGGCTTCCCCCCTTCAAGACCTTGTCACTCTGCTCGACCTCGAGGCAATTGAGGTCAATATTTTTCGCGGACAATCACCTGACGAAAATCGGCAACGTGCTTTCGGCGGACAAGTTGCTGGACAGGCACTCGTTGCAGCATCGCGCACGATTGACGAACCAGGTCGACACGTGCACTCGCTGCATGCATATTTTCTTCGCGCAGGCGACCCTGGCGTTCCAATTCTGTATGAAGTAGATCGCATTCGCGACGGCAAGAGTTTCTCAACTCGCCGCGTCGTTGCCATTCAGCACGGTAAAGACATTTTCAATTTGCATGCCAGCTTCCAAAAACACGAAGAAGGTTTGGAACATCAAATTTCCATGATGGAAGATACGCCCGAGCCCGAGTCGCTTCCCGATTTCAAAACGCGCATGGAGCCCTACAAGGAAAAACTCGGCGAATGGTACGACCGGCCACGACCCATTGATCAGCGCTATGCCGACGGAGACCCGTTTCGCCGTAAGGGAAACCCCATGCCCGGCCAGCGCGTATGGATTCGGGCTGACGGCACCTTGCCAGATGACGACGTGTTGCACGCGTGCATCGTTACCTATGCCAGCGATATGACTCTGCTCGATACCGCGCTGCTGCCCCACGGGTTGGCATGGACAGATGGATCGGTTCAAATGGCCAGCCTTGACCACGCCATGTGGTTCCATCGCCCATTCCGCGCAGATGAATGGCTGTTGTACCAGCAGTCATCAATTTCTACCTCTGGTTCGCGCGGACTTGCGCAGGGTCACATCTTTACGAAAGACGGCAAACTCGTGGTCACCGTGGTGCAAGAAGGACTAACGCGACTCGCTAAATAACTCGACGCTTCTAGCGACGGGAGTCCATGAACATGCCGCGGAGAGCGGAGAAGTTTTCCACGCAGTGACCTGCACCAAGCACCACAGCCTCAAGAGGTTGGTCGCTCATGTTTACCGGCACGCGTGTGTCGCGCTCAATGCGTTGAGCAAGTCCACGCAACAATGCGCCACCACCAACTAGGAACATTCCGCGCGTGAGGAAGTCTTGCGACAACTCTGGAGGTGCTACAGCCAAACAACGAATGACCGAAGCCACCATTTGTGCAACAACATCTTCAATTGCGTCTCGAATTTCTTGTGCGGTCAAGATGACCGTCTTTGGCAAACCGCTTACCAAATCGCGGCCACGCACTTCTGCGTCGCGATCATCAGCAGTTGCCATTGCACTACCAATACTGATTTTGATTTCTTCTGCTGTTCGCTCGCCAATTGCTAATCCGTGTTCGCGACGCACGTGACTTTGAATTGCAGCGTCAATATCAAAACTTCCTACGCGCACTGCTTCAAGTGCAACAATTCCGCCCAACGAAATCACTGCGGTTTCAGTAGTACCGCCACCAATGTCAATCACCATGTTGCCAACAGGTTCGTTAATCGGAAGGTCTGCACCAATTGCTGCAGCCATCGGTTGTTCCAACAACTGTGCATCGGCTGCACCAGCGCGACGAGTTGCATCGGTTACTGCACGACGCTCAACTTCGGTAATTGCTGACGGTACGCAGATAAGAACTTTTGGTCGCGAGAAACGCGATACTCCTGCGCGCTGCAAGAGCAGTCGAATCATCTTTTCTGTAATTTCAAAGTCGGTAATTGCGCCTCCGCGAAGTGGTCGAACCGCAACGATGTAGCCAGGTGTTCGGCCAATCATTCCCCATGCTTCTTGGCCTGTCGCAAGCACTTCTCCGGTTTTACGATTAACCGCAATAACAGAAGGCTCATTGATCACAATTCCTCTGCCCTGCATGTACACCAAGGTGTTTGCGGTGCCAAGGTCGATAGCTAAGTCACGTGCCATATTGAATTACCGCCTCTGTTGCCGTTCGCGAGATTCCTGTAACTGCTCGCGCAAATGAGCACGCGAATCATCAGAAAGTGCATCTAAGTGCCTGTGAAAAGCAGCCATTCCATTGTTCTTATTCACACGCTGACCCTCTTGCCACACCAAGTACGCAAGCGTGAGAGCGGAGACAACTGAAATAGATGCAAACAATATGGTGAACGGTGCCATTGCAATCATGAACGCGACTTCGTTTTCGCAACTTCTTCAATTGTGGTGATGTGTTGCGAACTTTGCGCCCAATCCCCACCATCACCCCACGACTCACGTTTCCAAATTGGAACTGTTGACTTCAATGCATCAATTCCGAATCGTGCTGCTTCAAATGCTGCAGGTCGATGCGGTGAAGAGACAACTACTAACACCGACGATTCTGTGAGTTGTAATTCGCCAATTCGATGCAACAGCGCGACTCGCCCAATGTCTGTCCACTGGCGGCGCATCTCATCAACAATGGCAACGCACTTTGGCACAACTTCTTCTTCATATGCCTCATAAGTCAACGTGCGCACATCGGTGCGGCCATCTGAATGATCACGTACGGTTCCAGAAAACACCACGACAGCGCCACAACTTGGCAACAATGCCCAGTCATATGCTTCCCCCACCTGCAAAGGCTGCTCGGTGAGCTCGATCCATGTGTCGCCGTTATGGAGATTTCGGCGTTCAGTCACCTGTTCAGCGTACCCGAGGTGGGCGACGTGCCTTGTGAAGTCGGCATGACTAACCTTCGCCTCGTGTCGAACTTCCACAACAACGATGAACACTCGGACAATTCCGATCCATCGGGTGAAGTTATTTTCAACTCGCCACTTCCAGCGTATGAAAGGCAGTGGCGACACCCCAGCGAAGTGGCAGAACAGGTGCAACTTTCTACTCCAGAGCCACAACTTCCTTCGCGAACAGTTCGGTCCATCGCCTCGTACGCAGCAGTCACCAGTTTCGCTGTCTCTCTCGTGCTGCTGTGGGTAGTTACCCCTCGCTCAAACCCATCGTCGCCAACGGTTGCCAATCTCACCGTCATGGCATCAACCCAAAAGCAGACCGCGACAATGCCACTCGCTTTAGGAACCATGTCCTCTGCGAGCGACATGGTTATCCCGCTTACATCATCTGGGTTCTTTGTCGGCACCGGAAGCAATCTTTCTCCACTTGACGAAGTTGAAGCGCAGTTTGCAAATGGCACAACTGTGTTGCTTCGCGTTCTTGAGGTAGACCCTGTTACAGG
Organism: uncultured Acidimicrobium sp.; assembly: GCA_903895515.1. Taxonomy (GTDB): domain Bacteria; phylum Actinomycetota; class Acidimicrobiia; order Acidimicrobiales; family Ilumatobacteraceae; genus UBA3006. The sequence continues at coordinate 4,187 of CAITUB010000130.1, forward strand.
AATTGCTTGGCTGCATGCGGTGAACACGTCTACCCATCAATTGACCGATCTATTGCAAAGTCTCACACCGCCTGCAACGGTGCTCAGCGAGATGAGTCAAGGACAACACTTCTTTATCGCTTCTCCATCAGAAGGGATGAACGACGCGCGCATTGCAATTTCGTCTGCGCTTTCATCACACCAACAACTGTGGCCAATTGATTACATCATGCATGATCACTGTCGTGGCGCTGCACTCGATGCAACGCAGCAACTCATTGGATGGTGTGTTGAGTTGAATGGTGCACATTGGGTAGTGCCCACTCGTCAGTTAGTAGAAGTTCTCCATAGGCTGGAAAGCAATGTCGGACAGCCCTAACGAAAACCCATTTTCGGGATTGCCATTCTTTGGAGATATGGCAAAGGCCATGAGCTCGCAAGGGCCATTGCAGTGGGACGTTGCACGCCAAACGGCAATGATGACGGCACTTTCTGGCAATTCCACCGAGGCCAACGTAGACCCAGCGGCCCGCGTGGGAATAGAGCGATTGGTGCCAATTGCCGACCTGCACGTGCGCAATCACACAGGTCTCGACACTGCGTCAGCAGGCAAAGATCCTCATGTTGTTGTGGTCAATCGATCGATGTGGGCACACCACACGCTTGAGTCATACAAACCGCTGTTCAACGAACTTGCAACTTCATTAAGTGGATCACCAACTATTCCAACAGATGCACTCGATGTATCACAAGACGACCCGATGATGAACATGATGGCGTCATTAAACAAAATGATGGCTCCAGCAATGATGGGTATGTCGGTGGGAACCATGGTTGGCCAACTAGCACTCAAGTCTTTTGGACAATACGACTTGCCACTTCCACGCGAGCCCCGTGATCAGATGCTCATCGTTGCATCAAACGTTGACGAGTTTGCACATGACTGGAGCATTCCCGCAGATGACATGCGCATGTGGGTACTCATTCATGAACTCACCTCACATGCTGTGCTTACTTCTCCTCATATTCGCACTGCGGTGAGCGACGCAATCAGTTCGTACATTGGCGGATTCTCTCCGAACCCAAACGCTCTCATGGAACGGCTCACCAGTTTGGACATGGGCACAAGTGACCCCATGGCCATGATGCAAAAATTCCTTACTGACCCCACCATCATCCTTGGAGCGGTGCGCTCAGCCTCTCAGGAAGCCCAAGCGCCGTCCCTTGACGCCATGATCGCTGCCATCATTGGCTACATCGACCATGCAGTTGACACTGTTTCGGCGTCATTGCTTGGCGGCAGCTCGCAGATCAGCGAGGCAGTTCGTCGCCGCAGAGTTGAGGCTTCACCAAGCGACACCTTTGTTGAGCAGCTGCTTGGCTTACGTCTCACCCGCCAACAGGTGGAACGAGGTCACGCGTTCGCCGCAGGCGTAGTGGAGCGAGCCGGTCACGATGGACTTGCATCACTATTTGTTGCCGCAGGAAACCTGCCAACGCCAAATGAATTAGACGCACCAGGCTTATGGCTTGCTCGTCTCAATATTGAGCAACGCGACATCAACGAATAGCTAATACTTAAATGCGTAATAGGCGGTGGCAAGCGTTGCGTATGCGCCAACGAAGGCAAACCCCACTGCCCCACTTGGCACAAACAGCACAGCCAATAATCCTCCACCAACTTGGAACAACTGGTTCCGAGTTTCGTATTGTGCAAATACTCGCGACCTGTTGGCATCTGGTGCGTGCTTCTGAACAATGGAATCGAAAGCCAGTTTGCCAATTGCACCAAACCCGTTCACCACTCCCGCAAGAACAATCCCCGCAGTAATACTTCCGTTCAGTGCAGCGATAATTCCCGTACCCGCAATCACGCACAATGAGCTCACCAAAATGGTGTGGTGATTGAGTTTTCTGGTGAGTGGCGCACCAATTGAATTTGCCAGCAGCGTACTTGCGGATCCAATCGCCAAAGCAAACGCGAACCACGCAAGGCCGGCCTTTTCATTGCGCAACCAAAAAGCCAGGTGCAGCATCATAAAACCGCTCGTTGCCCGCAGCGATGACATTGCTACGCCAGCACGAACAATTTCTGGCGTACTCATTTCTTCACGTTCTGCACGAGTTGCTTTGCTTGTTACTGCAGCAACATGTCGCGGCAATTTCAATGTCATTGTTGCAGCAAGCACAAATGCAACAGCCGACATTGCCAACGAAAGATGAGGATCTATTCGTTGCAACAACACCGCTGGACCACCCGCAACAAAACCCACAATTCCGGTGAGCCTGCCAAACTTTCCATTTGCTGACATCAACTCGGCATCGTTATGCACCACAGTCGGCATCATTGCCGAGCGCGACACTTGATACACCTTGGCCAAAATCAATGAAGCAAACGCAAGTGGAAACAGCAGTACAGACTGCAGATAACGGGCCATGGCCAGAACAACAACTGCACGCAAAATGCCCACGAAAAACACCGTCATTCTTCTGCCGCCAGGCACTCGATCGAGGAACGGGCTTATGCCCTTCGACAACACCACAAACGGAGCAAAGCTAAATGCCAGGAACAGCAGCACCTTGCTTCGTGCAGCATCTGGGCTAATCGAGAGAAACAGTGAGTCGGCTAACGAAACTGCAAGTGCTGCTTCACCAGCAACCATCATGATGTGAACGCGCGACAGGCGTTGTACTGGAGAAGTCAGTGTTGCTATGCAACAACTTTCTCATATTTGTAGCCCAACCCGCGGATGGTTGCCACGCGTGTGGGCACTGCTGGGTCTAGTTCAACCTTTGAGCGAAGTCGCTTAATGTGCACATCGAGTGTTTTGGTGTCGCCGTAGTAATCGGTTCCCCACACACGGTCAATCAGCGTTTCACGTGTCAGCACTCGCCCTGCATTAGCCATCAACACATACAACAACTCAAATTCCTTCAGCGGAAGCTTGGTTACTTCGCCACGCACCGTAACGATGTGCTGCTCTGGGTCGATGGATACGTCGCCGATGGCGACTGTGCCAATTCCAACTTCTTCTATTTCAGTTGGCGTAAGCGAGCTGCGGCGCAACGCTGCACGAATGCGTGCAACAAGTTCGCGAAGTCGATATGGCTTCACGATGTAATCGTCAGCACCAACTTCAAGTCCAACAACGGTGTCAATTTCGGAACCCTTCGCCGACACCATGATGATAGGAACTTGGCTCTTTTTGCGAATTTCGCGACATACATCTGTTCCCGAAATTTTCGGCAACATGACGTCGAGCAACACGATGTCGGCTTTTACGCCTTCAAACATGGCCAGTGCTTCAGCGCCATCGCGAGCAACGTGCACGCGGAAACCTTCGCGCTTTAAACCAATCTCAAGGGCCTCAATAAACGTCTCTTCGTCTTCAACAAGAAAGACAACGGGAAGATCGGCCGACATTGGAACTTACGGCCTAGGAATTTCGCCGGTTGCGTCGAGCCGAGCCTGGAAACGGGCTGCACCTTTTAACTCAGGCTTCCATCCAGACACGATGAAACGAGTCCGTTCGCTGACATTCACTGCATGATCGCCAATGCGCTCATAAAAACGAGCAACCATGGCTAGCTGCACCGCAACTTGCAATTCAATTTCTTTGCTCGCATGGATCTCGAATATTTCGGCAATGAAGCGGCGATGCAATCCATCAAGGAACGAGTCCATGTCGTCAATCGCTGCAGCTTTTGCACCATCATGATCGCTGAAGGCTTCCATTGTGGAGACAAACAATTGCTGAGCTTGTTCGCTCATTTTTGCAATTAAGTCACGAAGTGTTGGATCAATTTCATGACCAAAGATTCGTCGTGCAGCTTTGCAGATATTGACTGCAAGGTCTGCAGAGCGTTCGAGTTCGCCTGCAATTTTGATCATGGACACTAGGAGACGCAGGTCGCCTGCAACAGGTGATTGCAGCGCAAGTTCCTGGAAGCACTTTTCCTCAATGTCAATTGCGCGCGCATCGATTTCGTCATCGGCTTGCAGTAAATAGTCGGCACCTTCTAAATCGCTATTTAACAACACTGCAGTAGCACGCGGAATGGCTTCAATTACTGACCTTCCAAGTGACAATACTTCTTGTCGAATTTCTTCAATTTCTTTATGAAACGTACTGCGAAGCTCTTCCACGTGACCAACCTATTCCCTCAGGGTTACGTTCAACCGAACTACAGATTACTACGAGGTGAACGAACTTGATTTATCGAACTTGAGTAGCAACAACCCACTCGTGCAACTTCTTTTGTGGGTCTCCAGAGTCGGTAAACGTACCTACCCGCGTCCACGTGTTGTCGTTATTCAATGAGAAATGCGTTGATTCGTTGTCGAGCAAAAACCCAAGAACGGTGTCAAGCCACATGCGGTGTTTCGGGTGCGTCAGAGGCGCAAGCACCTCAACCCGACCATCAAGGTTTCGACCCATCATGTCTGCAGAACCAATGAGGTGCAGCGGCTCGTTGTCGTCAAGCCCGTGCTCAAATCGATAAATGCGCGAATGTTCCAAATAGCGACCAAGTATTGAACGTACCGAGATATTTTCTGACATTCCCGCAACTCCTGCGCGAATGCAACAAATCCCACGGACTATCAAGTTCACCTTCACACCCGCGGCACTTGCCCGATAGAGCGCCTCAATGATCTGTGGATCAGAAATCGAATTCATCTTAAATGTGATTCTTCCTGCGTCCCCGAATGTTGCTTCTTTATCAATAAGTGCAATGATGCGTTTGCGTAGTTGACGAGGAGCAACAAGTAGCACTTTGTAGTCAGGTTCTTTGGCATACCCAGTGAGAAAGTTAAATAGCTCCGTTGCGTCCGATCCGATTGCGTCTTCACAGGTGAAGAAGCCGATGTCTTCATACAAACGAGCAGTATTTGCGTTGTAGTTGCCCGTTCCAATGTGCACGTATCGTCGCATTTTGTCTGGGTCATTACGAACAACCAATACACACTTCGAATGCGTCTTTAGACCGACAATTCCGTATGTCACGTGTACGCCTGCGTATTCAAGTTCCTTTGCCCATGTCACATTTCTCGCCTCGTCGAATCGCGCTTTCAATTCCAAGACAACGGCAACTTGTTTTCCACGTTCTGCGGCTTGAATCAAATATTTAGCGATTGCCGAATCTCCAGTTGTGCGATACAGCGTCATCTTTATCGATTGCACATCAGGGTCAGTTGCGGCTTGTTGCACGAATGTTTCGACCGACGAACTAAATGACTCATGAGGATGGTGCACTAACAACTGTCGATCGCGAATGACTGAAAAAATGGATCGCTCGCCGTCTTCAACTGCTTGCAAGCGACCAGCAGTAAGTGGCGGCCACGGTGCATGGCGGAGAGGCGCAATATTCAGATTGGCAATTTGATTTAATGAGGTGAGGTCAATAAAGGATGCATGACGTGTCACATCGTCTGCATCAATTTCCAATTCATCAATGAGTAGCGCAATCAAATCTTCCGACATCGCATCTGGAACTTCTAAACGAACCGCCTTCCCGAAGCGGCGACGGCGAAGCTCCATCTCAATGGCAACCAGCAGGTCTTCAGCGTCCTCGTCGTCTACCGAAAGGTCGGCGTTACGGGTCACTCGGAATGCATGACACTGCACAATTTCCATTCCAGGAAACAGCTTCGTCAGGTTCGCACTAACCATTTCTTCGATGCTTACGAAATTGAATGTGTTCGGCAACTGAAAAAAACGTGGGAACGTCTGTGGAAGTTTTACTCGGGCAAAACGTTCTTCGCCCGACTTCGGGTCGCGCACCACAATGGCAAGGCTGAGTGCCAAGTTGGAAATATACGGAAACGGATGCGCTGGGTCAACAGCTAGCGGCGTGAGCACAGGGAAAATTCGCGATTCAAAAACTCCGGTCAGATGCTCGCGGTCTGCTGCCGTCAAGTCCGTCCAGGTCGAGATTTGAATGTTGTGTTCTGCAAGTTGCGGAACCAGTTCGTCCATCCACACGCGCTCTTGCTGTGCAACTAGGTTTTTTGCAATTCCGCGAATGTCGTCGAGCTGATGTTGCGGTGTTCGACCATCTGGAGTTTTTGTGCGAACCTCACCAGCAATTTGTCCTTTTAAGGCAGCAACGCGAATTTGAAAAAACTCATCCAAGTTGCTACTAAAGATTGCAATGAATCGGCAACGCTCTAACAGCGGCACACCCGTGTCACTGGCCAATGCCAGCACGCGTGAATTGAAGTCCAGCCAACTGAGCTCACGATTGATGATTCGAGCGTCGATGCCTGAATCGTAAGAACCCGCTTGTTCAGCGATTCGGGTTTTAAAGAAATTTCGCCAAGATGTCATTGGCTGTTCACCGATAGTTACTCTGCGTCGTTGTAGCCGAGTTCCCACTCAACGCTGATGCGCTCACGCTCAGCATCCCGGTTCACACGCTCTTGATTGCGGCGGAACTGTGGGTCGTTGCGAGGCAACAGCACCAAACGGGCTAGGACGCGGGCGCGGAACTCCTCTAAGAGGTTGGCGTCGCCATGGTCGCTGTAGACCTCCCAATGTGGGGATGCAGGGCCCAAATACACGATTCGGGCATGTCCGCGGGAGGGTTCGATGACTGCTGTTGCTTCTGACACAACCCTTACGATATCGCCAAAAATGGGCTATGTTGAGGCCAACCCCATGAACAATTCAATTCGGTCTACCGAGTGGATGAACGAAGGCAACTGCAGGAATTTCCCTCCTGCGGTGTTCTTCCCGGCTGATGGTGCAGGCGTTGACCGCGCCCGTTTGATATGCACCACGTGCCCTGTTACTTCGCAGTGCCTGGAATATGCCCTTGCAGAACACATCGATCACGGCGTGTGGGGCGGATGCTCCGAGCGTGAACGACGTCGCATTGCTAAGCGTCGCCGCATTGAAGTGAAGGCAGTCTCTATCTAAAGATTGCCTCAAAGTAGGCTCGCCCCGTGGCATCAGGGACAAACAGCAACAACATTGCTGCCCTCGACATTGGCACCAACAGCTTCCACATGGTGGTCGCAAAAGTCGTAGACCAAGGCTTCGAAGTCATCGCCCGCGAAAAAGAAAGCGTGCGCATTGGACACGGTGCGGGCGAAATGAAAGAACTGTCTCTTGAAGCAATGGACCGTGGCATTGTCTGTTTAACGCGCATGCAACAAGTTGCCGCATCGTTTAATGCCGACATTGTGGCAGTAGCAACGAGTGCGGTACGTGAAGCAAAAAACAAAGGCGAATTCATTCGCCGAGCACGACGCGAAGCAGCGATCGACATTCAAGTTATTTCTGGTGTCGAGGAGGCTCGCCTCATTCACCTTGGCGCACTGCACGGCATTGGCAGACCAGAAGCTGCAATGTTTTTGTGCGACATTGGCGGCGGCTCCACCGAAGTAGTCATCGGTAGCGACGACGAAGAAATGCTGGCTCGCAGTTTCAAGCTTGGCGCAGTGCGCTTAACCGACCGGTTCTTCGCATCTGAAACGTTGCACCCAAGCGCTGTCGGAAGCTGCAGAACCTTTGCCCGCTCCACACTCATGGTGATTCAGCCCGATATTTCTGAACTTGGCTATGACATTGCGGTCGCATCTTCAGGAACTGCCGAAACTGTTGCCCGAATCATTCATGCCCAGTCCGGCGAACCAGCACCAAAAACCATGAATCGATTCGAATTCACGCGTATCCAGGTATCAGAGACGGTGAAGGCGCTTGCAGCATGCACAACAGTTGAAGAGCGACAAAAAAAGTTTGATATCGACAAGAGCCGCGCGCAGATCATCTTGGCTGGGGCAATCATTCTCGAAGCCATCTGCGACGTGTACGGTGTTGGCACGTTGATGTTTAGTGACTACGCGCTTCGCGAGGGCGTACTGATCGATACCTTGCGACGCCGTGGACTTGGTCCTCAATCAAATGACCACGACCCTGCGTTGCACAGTGTCCGCCAGCTTGCGGAACGCTGTGACGATCGCATTGAACATTCCGAAAATGTTGCCCGTCTCGCATGCCAAATATTTGACCAAATGCAAACCGCACTAGATCTTGACAATGATTCACGAAGGCTGCTTGAGGCGGCTGCGTTACTGGCAAACGTTGGAGTCGTCATCTCGCATTCCAAACACCATTTGCACTCCTATTACGTCATTCGTAATTCCGAGCTCGTGGGCCTCAGCGATCGCGAAATAGAACTCATCGCTCAAATTGCTCGGTACCACCGCAAAGGCGAACCGAAATTAGATCACGCACCATTCGCTGCATTGAACGAAAACGATCGCCACATCGTGCGATCACTTGCTGGAATACTGCGAATTTCTGTTGGCCTCGACCGCACTCATGACGGCCGCGTGAAGAAAGTGTCTATTGATATCTCAGAAGACGATGTCAACATCGAGTTTTCATGTAACAAGAAACTTGAAACCGAACTCATTGAATACACGGCAAATGAACGAAAGGCGTTGCTGAGCAACGTGTTGAATAAGCGTCTGAAAATCGTTAGCTCAAAGAGCTAGAGCGCAACTACGCCTGTGGCGTGTCGTTGCTTGAGGTCTCGTCTTTGGTGCCTTTAGCGCCTGCAGACTGACCCTTTTTGAACTCTTGCTGTGCTTGTCCAAGATTGCGAGCAATCTTTGGGAGGCGCGAGCCAAACAAGGCAACAGCGATAACGATGACGACGATACCTTCCCAGCCGGAGAACATGCTTACAGGGTAGCACGGGGTGCTCTACATGCGATAAGCAAGAGAGATGCTCGAATGCGTCATCAACATCAGCGAGGGAGGTAACCCCGCTCTCCTCCAGGCCCTGTCCACCACTCTCGGGTCCGACCTGCTCGATCTGCACAGCGATGCCGATCACAACCGCAGCGTGTTCACACTTGCCGGCACCGATTCTGCGCGAATACTCGCACGAGAGGCTCTCAAAGTATTCGATATTTCGAAACACGATGGCGTTCACCCGCGCGTTGGCATTGTTGATGTGGTTCCATTCGTTGCACTTGAACCAAGCACGTTTGATGACGCCATTGCAGCACGAAATGCATTCGCAAAATTCGCTTCAGAAGAACTTGGAGTGCCGTGCTTTTTGTACGGACCAGAGCGCACGCTTCCCTACATTCGCAAGCACGCATTTATCGATTTGCTTCCTGACTACGGTCCGGCGAATCCGCACCCAACTGCTGGCGCAATGTGCGTTGGCGCACGACCGATTTTGGTGGCGTACAACATTTGGTTGAAAGACTCAACGTTGCAAACTGCGAAGGATATTTGCAAGCAACTACGCAGCGATTCGGTACGCACACTCGGGTTACAAGTTGGCCCAAGTGCACAGGTGAGCATGAACCTGATTGCCCCTGAAATCACTGGCCCAATGGCTGTTTACGACGCTGTTGCCGCACTTGCACCAATTGATCGCGCGGAACTTGTTGGATTAGTTCCTGCACGAGTGCTTGCAGAAATTCCGCGAGCCAGGTGGGCAGAACTCGATCTTTCGAATGAGAAAACGATTGAGTGGAAACTTGCGCAACGCAACAGAGCGTTGCAAAGTTAAAACGAACTAGCGCGAAAAATTACGCTGTTGCAGTGTTGCGCGTTGCT
>CAITUB010000131.1 GCA_903895515.1 uncultured Acidimicrobium sp.
ACAACGAAGCAAGGACTTGTTGAAAGTCCGCAATTACATCTGTTGCAGATTCCAGTCCTACAGACACGCGCAACAATCCTTGGGTAATTCCTGACTTCTCTTGATCTTCTGGCGTAACACCAACATGGGTGCTGCTTGCCGGGTGACAAATAAGCGACTCTGGTCCGCCAAGTGACACAGCTGGACGAACGAGTTTCAATCCGTCAACAACTTTGCGTGCTGCGTCTTTGCCGCCAACAACTTCGAAGCTGAGCAGCGATCCAAACTGGCGCATTTGCTTGGCAGCGAGAGCGTGTTGCGGGTGGGTAGAGAGTCCTGGGTAATGCACTGCCGAAACCGACGGGTTCGAAACTAGACGCGAAGCAAGTTCCATTGCGGTTGTGCACTGGTGTGCAAGACGAACTCCAAGAGTGCGTATTCCTCGTAAGCCATTCACTGCGTCGTATGGCGATGCAGTAGCGCCGTGAAGCACTGCGTAAGACCAAATGGCATCAATCAAATCTTTTTCGCCAGCAACAACACCAAGCGTTGCGTCGTTGTGTCCAGCAATGCCTTTTGTGGCCGAGTGCATAACAAGTGAAACACCATGAGCAAGCGGGTTTTGTCCAAGTGGAGTAGCAAGAGTGGAGTCCACAACGGTGTACGGGCCCTTAATGCTTGCAAGCTCACCGAAGTCGACAACACCCATTTGAGGGTTCGATGGCGACTCTGCAAGCACCAACATGGTTTTGCCAGGCTTCACTGCAGCAGCAAATGCTCCTGGCTTAGCGCCGTCTACGAAAGTGACATCAATACCAAGTCGCTTGCATGGACCAGTGAGGAACGCAACTGTGCCGCCGTACAACTGACTTTGAGCAACAATGTGATCGCCGGTTGAGCACAGCGCAAGAATGATTGACGTAATCGCACCCATTCCGGAACCAAATGCAAGCGCATCCTCTGCGCCTTCGAGTTCTGCAATTGCACGTTCAAAATCGCGAACTGATGGGTTTGAGTAGCGGGCATAATTGCCTGTCTTATGAACCGAAGTTGCAGCTTTGCTGGTTTCGTCCATTCCGCTTGACTGCCAAGTGGTGCTGGTCCAGATAGTGGGGGACAAAGCACCAGAAGCGTCGCGTCCTGCAGTGATTGCAGTGGTCTCTGGCTGCTGTTCTGGCACCTCTTCAGCGTAATGAAACGCAGTGCCCGCAAGAGGGCTATTTAGATATGGGGCAGTACTTCTTTGCCAATGAGATCAAGGTGTTCGAGGTCGTCAAGATCGAGAATCTGCATGTAGATGGTCTCTGCTCCAGCCTTTTTCCATTCGCCAATCTTGGTCAGTATTTCACTTGGAGTGCCGCATAAACCATTGGCGCTCAATTCACCAACGTCTCGACCGATCTTCTTGGTGCGGCGTTCCACTTCGGCAGCATTGGCTCCACACACCGTGGTTTGAGCCACGGTGTATTTCAATGTCTTAGGGTCTCTGCCAATTGATGTGCAAGCTTCGCGAACTCGCGCACACTGTTCAACAAATGCATCACTGTTCACAAATGGCATGTTGAATTCGGTTGCATACTTCGCAGCCAACATTGGGGTCTTCTTCGCTCCGCGGCCACCAACGATTACTGGAATACGAGATTGGACCGGCTTTGGCAAACCGGGAGAATTCTCGAGGTTGTAGTGAGCGCCTTCAAAGCAGAAGGTCTCGCCTAATGGTGTATTCCAAAGCCCATTAATGATGTGCAGTTGTTCGCCAAGAATATCGAAGCGTTCTCCTAATGCGGGGAAGCGGAACCCGTACGCCTTGTGTTCTGCTTCATACCAACCTGCGCCAAGACCAAGTTCAACACGTCCATTCGACATTGCATCAACATTGGCAACACTGATTGCAGTAATTGCTGGGTGACGAAACGTTATTGAGTTCACCAATGTGCCAAGTCGAATTGTTGACGTCTCACGTGCAATTCCTGCGAGTGTTGTCCACGCATCCGATGGTCCTGGAGCTCCATCGACATCTCCCATTTTCAAGAAGTGGTCTGAGCGAAAAAATGCATCAAATCCAAGTTGCTCTGCGCGCTGTGCAATCGCGAGTAATTGTGTGTAAGAAGCGCCTTGTTGAGGCTCGGTAAAGATGCGAAGTTTCATCTGGATGATCGTAGGTGCTGCCTTCGCCTGTAGCCTGAATATGTAGTTTTCACTACGGCGACGTGGCCGAATGGTTAGGCATGGGCCTGCAAAGCCCCGTAACCGGGTTCGATTCCCGGCGTCGCCTCAATTGTTTATTGGGCCCTTTGGTACCTGATGCGTTTACTTCTCGCAAGCAGTGAGATCTTTGTTCTTGTCCATTTTCGATAGCGATTTATAGAGAGATGCTGACACGTAAGACGGCTTTACGGAGTACTGCTTCTGCTTCTTAGCAGCGGCAAGATTTTTTGCTACACCCCATGGGTAAACCCTGTTCACTTCTCGACAGTTCTTGAATGTCAATTTGGTGATTTGCGGCGAAACAAATGCTGAGTCGAACGGTATTGCTGCATTTAGAACGTTGATAACTGTTGTCGTGGTGGCATTAGACGTTCCTTGTGATGTTTTTGCGCCATCTCCACTTTGAACCGGTGCATCTGGAGCTGGTGAATCGGTATTTGAGCTAATTGGAACCGTGGTGGTCGTGGTTGTTGTTGTGGAACTTGTACTCGTGGTGGAAATACTTCCATCGAACTGTCGGCCGAATGTTCCATCACATGAAATATTGCAGTCTCCATTTGTGACTACTGGATTAGCGCTAGCACCGACTAGTTCATAGATTGCTGCTCGGGCAATATCTGCATCAACACCATCTCTCCACATCCAAAGTGTGTAGTTAGGGCGGTATCCGTTGCCGCCACTTCCATCTCCAATTCCAATACCGACGTACTCACAGTTATCGAAATAGTTGAACTTTGCAGCAATCGCCATTCCTAGGGCAGCATGTCCACCATTGCTATACGTGACAAGACGCAAATAGGCGTCGGTACCGATATCGGTGTCCAGGATCGTGATCGAAGAGGGGCTGTTAGATGAGGGGGATTGTGTGTATTCACCACAACTAATTGCGTGCACAGAACCAGAACCCGTGGCAATGCCGCACGAAACGATTATTAGCAGCAAAAATACTCGTTGGGCCATTTTCATATCCGACCTCTTTTCATTTGCGCAATATTTTGCGAATGATGTAAATACCTATTCTGATGAATCCGTACATAGTTGCCTCCGTCCGTTTGCTTTAGATTGGTGACACGTACATGAGTAAATACTCGCGCTTTACATCTTCTCCAATAACTTCGATTTCTTATCGTTGAATTCTGCTTCGGAGATGATCCCGTCATCCTTCAAGCGTGCTAATTCCCGGAGTTGATCGGTTACGGCAGTCGGCCGAATTAGTCCGCTGATTTGGTTGGTTACAGGCGCACTAGAAGGAGCAGAGGAAGTTTTTGGCATGACTGCATAAACGACAAGAGCAAAGATTCCGAATAGCAAGCCCATAACGGCTGCCACGCCGGCACTTCTGCCTTTTGACTGAGCAATCCAATAACAACCGAACGCACATCCGAGCCAGATAACAATGATGAACATATGAACCAACTTCCGTTAAGGTGCAAAGCCCTTGCTGAGGAGTCAGCAATCTTGTTTGCGGGTTATCCCTGAAAGTACCACAGTTGGTTATACATTCGGGGAATGAAGTTGAGTAAAAAGGCGATAATGATATTGGCTTTGTCCGTGGGATCGGTCACCTTCATCGATGCCGGTATGACCTTCGCGGCATCTAGCGGTGGTCAGTGTTCCAAAGTGGGCCTCACTCAAAAAACCAAGGCCGTCACTTACTCGTGTGTTCGAGTTGGCAAGACGCTGAAGTGGGTACGAAAGAATGCTCAACAAGGCACTGGGACGAATACGGCGCCAGCATCCATGGCAGAGATTTTGCGCTTGAATCCACAATCTCCCGAACCGTTGAGCAATTGCAGGCTGGTTGATGCGAGAACGTTTAAGACGGGGGGAGAATGGCAGGCAATCACGTATCCCGCTGTAGCAACCGGTGCCTTCACCAACTCCGGAAATGTAAATATCGCAGTCGTGTTCGTGGATTACCCCGATGCCGTGGGAAGTGCATCGGAACTCAGTGATGCACAGGCGGATGTAAAGAAGGCTTCGGATTGGTATTCGTGGTTCTCGCAAGGCAATGTCACGTACAAGCTGCGAATTGCTGATAGATGGGTGAGGGCTCCTCAGACTTCAAACAACTACTTCTGGTTGCATCCCGGTAAAGCTGGAACGCAGTTGATGTCTGACGTTGAAATTGCGGATTCATACAAGTATTTAGCAAGCACGGTTGTGGATACAAGCGGTATTGCTGCAGTTTGGGCGATCACGCCAAAGTCTGCAACAGCAATTGACGAAGGTTTCGCTTACAGAACCACGCCTAGCGTTTTCTCCACAGGCGGTTCAACGTATTCAGGGAAAATCCCGATCTGGCAACATTTCGTGCACGAGACACTTCACTCGCATGGTGCACTTGGACACTCACCGAAGAATGCACAAATAGGTTTGTTCTGGAATACGGGGTCAACTGGCGCAACGCTCAACTCGTGGGATGCCATGACATTTGGATGGATGAAGCAGGAGAATGTGTATTGCATAAGTAGGAGAAATTTGGCTCCTCAAACTATGACGCTTGTTCCCATTGAGCGCGAGCAAGTTGGACTTCGTAGTGTCATTGTGAAACTTTCCGATTATGAAGCACTTGTCATTGAGTCTCATCGCAAGGACAAGTGGTCAGAACGATGGCCGACCGGCACATCTGGCGTGTCTGTAATGCGAATCGATACGCGCGTGAACACGGTTTGGGATATGGGAAGTTCGACTGGCAAATACCTGATTCCCGCTCAAGAGCACTCACTCGACTTTTTGAAGTTGGGACAGTCGTTCACCGCAGATGGGGTCAAGATCACAGTCCTGCAAAGTGGGGATAACGATCAGATCAAGATCGAGAGCGTTGGGTAATTCGAGCGACAAATGTGTAGTGGGGGAAATCCCTCAGTTCATAAATCTATTTTCCATTCTCTTTTTGTATCCAATATGTATCCCTGTTGTTCATATACAACCTTTAACTTACATGCATGATCAATCACCGCTTAAAGAAATCCATAATTACGAAATCATCACTTCTTGCCTTGTCAGTTGCAATTCTCGGTATCTCCGTAGGTGGAGCTTCGGGAGCTTCTGCAAAGTCAGATAAAAACGAAGACATGCAGAAGATGTCAATTGCCCTAATCGGCGACATGCCGTACGATGCAACCGGTCAAGCTCAAACTCCAGCAGTTATTGCCGAGATCAATAAGTCGAAAGAAATCAAGTTCGCTCTGTTTGATGGAGACACGATGAGCGGCAAAGGTGACCAGTGCACCGACGCAAATTATGCCCGCATTAAGTCTGACTTCTTTGACAAGTTCAAGAAACCATTGTTCTATTCAATCGGTGATAATGAATGGGTTGACTGTGATCGCGCTGTTAAAGGATCATTCGACCCATTGAATCGTCTTGCATTGGTTCGCCAGACATTCTTCGGTTCAAACGGAACCTACGTGTCATTGGGCAAAGGCAAGCTCGAGGGCGTTCAAGTTACACACGATGCCAACTACCCAGAGCTGCAAATGTTTACATATAACCGCATCACCGTGATCATTCCTCACGTTCCTGGTTCGGCAAATAATGCACCAGTTGCAAAGCCAGCATTCGCAACATACAACGACAAGGATGTTGACGGAGATGCAGCTGAATTCGCTGCCCGTGATGCCGCAAACGTCGCCTGGATCAATAAGGGATTCGAAAAAGCGATTGCCGATAAATCCAAGGGCGTGATCGTGGTCATACAGGCGAACATGGACTGGGAGGGCTATGCACGCGATGCAAAAGCAGGAACTAACGCGTACACACAGGCCTACGACGGTACGAAGCTTGCTCTTCTTGCCAACGCACTGCGATTCAAGAAGCCAGTGTTGCTACAAAATGGTGATGAACACTGGTTTCAAGTTGACATGCCAATGAATGAAACCGCAGGAAAGCTCGTTGAAAAGGACAAGGGAACGTTGGTTGAAAACTTCACCCGTGTTCAGACGTTCGGCTCAGGATTCAATCACTGGGTTGAATTGGTTGTAGACCCTTCTGACGAAAATCTCTGGTCTTTCCGCACTCACCTTGTGAAGGCAAACCTAGGAACTCACTAAACACCTAAATAGATCGCCTGCTCTGAGGACGTACCTCGGGGCAGGCGATTTTTTATTTGTTAGGCATCGATAGCTAGAACCCAATTATATCTGGGAAACCCTTTATGGGATAGGGGTAGAAGTTTCACTAGGCAATTCCTGGTTTTGGGTGTAGTCATTGGTTAACAACTAACCAAAGGGGATTGAAATGATTTGGACACGAAGGGTATTGCAGGGGCATTCAACGGAGTCAGTAGCGCTAGGTTTTGAGGCGTGCAAGATATTCAATGAAGTTACCGGTGGCAATTTGTCACTCTGGTCACCATTGGGTGGAATGCCGTACAACGCACTCGCATGGTTGCAATCTGCTGAGGATTTCAACGAAGTAGTAGAGCGTTCGTTTAAGTGTGGAGCTAGCGATGCATGGACTCATTTGATGCAACGTGCGTCAGGAACAGCATCAACCATTGCTGAATATCCAGACAACGTTTATTCTTTCCATGCAACTTCAAGCAACCTCACTCCGCATACGGTTGGATCCGTTGTCATGACTTCGTCACTCACGATGAAAGATGGGGCCGATTATTTCGGTGCTCTTAAGTTCTTGACAGAGTGGTGCGAGATTGCTGCCGGCGTGACAGGCGGTGGAGTTGTTGTCTCAGTACCAATGTTCGGTGTAGCTGGAGCAATTGAGACGTCAAGTTTCTATCCAAATGCAAAGGCCGCTGAGGCTGGACGCAATGCAGCCATGGCAAGCACAGCTTGGTTGACCAAATTCATGGAAGGCGGAACATTCTTTAACGCCAACATGAATCGCACAGCAGTAATCCGTATCGCTTAAGCCAGGTCGGTAACCGCACCAGCGAATTGAGATTGATACAGGCGGAAGTACGCGCCACGAGAAGCAAGTAGGTCCTCGTGCGAACCCTGTTCAACAATTCGACCATCTTCCATCACCAGAATCACATTCGCATCGCGAATGGTGGACAGGCGGTGGGCGATGACGAAACTGGTGCGCTTACTACGTAGTGCCGTCATGGCGCGTTGAATGAGCACTTCGGTACGGGTGTCAACAGAGCTTGTTGCTTCGTCAAGAATAAGAATTGCCGGGTCTGCAAGGAACGCGCGAGCAATAGTGAGCAATTGCTTTTCTCCAGCGCTCACGGCGCCACCTTCGTTGTCGAGGATGGTGTCGTAACCAAGAGGCAGAGCGTGCACGAAGCGGTCTACGTACGTCGCTTTCGCCGCGGCAAGAATTTCGGCCTCGGTAGCGAGTGGGTTGCCGTAAGCAATGTTCTGGCGAATTGTTCCACCGAACAACCACGTGTCTTGCAGCACCATGCCAACATTTGAACGAAGTTCGCTGCGAGGTATTTGGGAAATGTCGCGACCGTCAAGTGTGATGCGTCCGCTATTGAGTTCATAGAAGCGCATGATCAAGTTGACGAGCGTGGTCTTGCCAGCGCCGGTAGGCCCAACAATTGCCACCGTGGTTCCGGGCTCGGCTACAAGCGAGAGGTCTTCGATAAGTGGGCGATCAGGGTCGTAGGAGAAGCTCACGTGTTCGAAAGCAATGCGACCTTTAACCTCTGGTAGTTCAGTTGAAGCAGGCTCAATGCTCTCTTCTTCAGCGTCAAGAACTTGGAATACTCGTTCGGCAGATGCCACGCCAGATTGCAGCACGTTCATCATTGACGCCGTCTGGGTGAGTGGCATGGTGAACTGACGTGAGTACTGAATGAAGGCTTGAACGTCGCCTAGGCCCATTGTTCCTGAAGCGACCTTTAAGCCACCAACAACGGCAATCATGAGATAGTTCAAGTTGCCAACGAACATCATGGCTGGCTGAATTGAACCAGACATGAATTGTGCGCCGAAGCCAGCTTCGTACAACTTTTCGTTCGTTACTGAAAAGCGTTCTTCAACTTCTCGTTGACGACCAAAGGTTTTGACGATGGCATGACCAGTGAACGTTTCTTCAATCAGTCCGTTGAGTGCGCCAGTGTGCGACCACTGTGCAATGAACTTGGCTTTTGATTTAGCGGCGATCTGCTTCATCGCAAGAATCGATAAAGGAACGGTAACCACAGCGATGAGCGCAAGGATCGGTGACACCCAGATCATCATGCCCAGAACGCCAACAATGGTGAGGAGTGATGTGATGAGCTGGCTCAACGACTGCTGCAAGCTTTGCGAAATGTTGTCAATGTCGTTAGTGACTCGGCTGAGTAGGTCGCCACGCGATTGACGGTCAATGTAACTCAAAGGCAAGCGATGAATTTTTGCTTCAACTTCAGATCGCAGCGTAAACATGGTGCGCTGCACAACACCTGCAAGCATGAAAGTTTGAACATAGGAGAGCAAGAACGACATTGCGTACAACGAAAGAGCAATTTCAAGAGTGTGGTGGAGCGCAGTGAAGTTGACTCCGGTTTGTCCATTGCGTTTCATTAACCCATTGAACAAAATGTCCGTTGCATGACCCAGAATTTTTGGACCAGACACCACCAAGGCAACGCTGATAACGGCCATTGTCAAAATGATGCAAACCAGGAAGAGTTCGTTGGACATCAAGCCAATTAAGCGTTTAATTGACTCAGAAAAGTTCTCTGATTTTTCGACTGGCATACCAACAACGTGCATGCGGCTATTGCGTAGTTCTGATCCCGGCATTGCCGTCGGTTTGGCGGCTGGCGTCTGTGGCTTTTCGCTCATGACACTTCTCCATTAACGGAAGCCTGTGAGTCCACGATTTCTTGGTATGTAGGGCAATTGGCAAGCAGTTCCTCATGTGTGCCAAGACCAACACAATGGCCGCCTTCAAGCACCAGAATCTGGTCGGCTTCACGAATAGTGGATACACGTTGGGCAACGACAACTACAACAGAGTTGCTGGTATTCGGTGCAAGTGCGGCGCGAAGCCGTGCATCGGTTGCAAGGTCTAGTGCAGAGAAAGAGTCGTCAAACAGATAGATCTCTGGCTGGCGAATAAGTGCACGGGCAATTGCCAGACGCTGACGCTGACCACCTGAAACGTTCGAGCCACCTTGGGCGATACTGGCATCAAGACCACCTGGCATGGCGCGAACGAAATCTTCGGCCTGGGCAATTCGTAGTGCAGCCCACATCTCATCTTCTGTTGCATCTTCTTTTCCGTACGTGAGGTTGCTTGCCACGGTGCCCGAAAAGAGATACGGCTTTTGCGGAACAATGCCAACGCGCGACCACAGAGCTTCTGGCGCCAGTTCACGAACGTCAACACCGTCTAGCGAAACGACGCCACTCGTGACATCGAACAGGCGAGGGATCAGATTGACCAAAGTAGTTTTACCCGAACCCGTGCTGCCAATAATTGCAAGTGTTTGACCAGCTCGCACAGTGAAGGAAATATTTTGCAGAACAGGTGCTTCGGCGCCTGGGTAGTGGAAGCCAACTCCGTTGAAATCGAGAAATGCAGTTTGCGACAGCTTCGATACAGCGTTCTTTGCAATGACCACGCTCGTAGGTGTGTGGAGAACTTCTTGTATTCGTTCGGCGCTTACCGTTGCACGAGGAAGTAATGCAGCCATCCATGTGGTCATCATGACCGACATCAAAATCTGAGTCAGATAGGTAAGAAACGCAATCATCGAACCAGGCTTCATGAGGTGCTGGCTAATACGGTCAGAACCGAACCACACCACTGCAACGCTTGAGAAGTTGATCACCAGAGTTGCAGTAGGAAACATGAGTGCTTGAAGCCGTCCGCCTGTTAGGGCAGTCTCGGTTACGGCTGCGTTCGCTACGCGAAAACGCTCTTGTTCAACAGGTTCTCGCACGAAAGCACGAACAATACGAATACCGGTGAGTTGCTCACGCAGAATTTCATTGATTCGGTCAATGCGTTCTTGCATGCGCCTAAACGTTGGAACCATGCTTCCAATAATGAGCGATAGTGCGACCGCAAGAATTGGGATGGACACCATCAGAATGCGCGACAGGCCAAGGTCCTGATGCATGGCCAGGAAAACTCCGCCAATTGCTGTAAACGGAGCTCCAAGAATGAGCGTGCACGTCATGAGCACCAGCATTTGAACCTGCTGCACGTCGTTGGTGATGCGAGTTATGAGAGATGGCGCTCCAAATTGGGCAACTTCACGTGAAGAGAAGTCGTTCACCTGATGGAACAACATGTTGCGAACATCACGGCCAAAACCCATGGCTAAACGTGAACCGACATACACCGAAGAAATAGAGAAGATCACCTGAGCAAAGGTGACGAGCAACATGATGCCGCCATAAGTCCAGATGTACCCGATGTCGTGTTTCACAACTCCGTTGTTGATGATGTCGGCATTCAGGGTTGGTAGATATAACCCAGCCATTGCCTGAATGGCCTGAAACACAATCACGATCCAGATGAGCTTCTTGTATTTGGCAA
>CAITUB010000132.1 GCA_903895515.1 uncultured Acidimicrobium sp.
GCGTTGAAGAAGCTTTGCTGAAAGTTGCAGAAAGTTATATTCAGTTGCTCACTCCAACCAGGCCAGACTCACCAGTTGCCAAAGCAATTGAAAAGCGCGGCGAAGGCTTGCACCACATTGGCTACCGCGTAAACAATTGCGCCGAAGCTCTTGCAGCAATGATTGCCGCAGGCGCAACAGCAATTGACAAAGCCCCACGCCCTGGCAGTCGCGGCACAACAGTTGCATTCATGCACCCAAAGGGCAGTTTCGGAACACTGATTGAATTGGTGCAGGAGTAACCCATCAATTCATTTGCGTTAGCAATTGCCGCAATCATTGGTTTCATTATCGGTATTCGCCGAGCACGGCGCGCACAACGCACCATTAACGAACTTGGTTCGTTCAACAAACTCCCCATAATCCCAACAGGAATTATCGCAGCAGCAATCGCCGCACAACTACTCAACCAATTTACGTTTTCGTGGGAACTGTTTGCATATGGCCTCATGTGTGCCATGTGTGTTGAGCAATCGCTCATCGACATCACTACACATCGCCTTACCCGCAGTGTCACCATGCGCGCCGCAATAATCGGCGGGCCACTGCTGTCAATCGCAGCAATTGCCAACAATCAACCAGGCAAAATTGGGGTTATGGCACTGTCATTCATAGCAACACTGCTCACATTCATGACGCTGTCACTCGTATCCAAGCGCGGCATTGGCGCAGGAGACGTTCGCCTTGCCGCAGTTGTTGCCATGTTTCTTGGCTATCTGGGCGCCCAATACGTTTTTCAAAGCTTGGCACTGGGCTTCATGCTCGGCGGGGTAGTTGCCCTATTCCTATTAATAGGTCGCAAAGCCGACCGCAACACCCGTCTCGCATTTGGACCATATATATGTATCGGCGCCATGGCTGTGGTGTTGCTCGGCGTGTAGGTTCGCACCATGCACGTGCATTTAGTAGACGGAACTTACGAGCTGTATCGCCAGCACTACGGCCAAGCCTCGAAACACTCACAGCCTCCGCCATTTGCCGGCACCATTGGCGTGCTCACTTCCACTATTCAGTTGCTGCAAGACGGCGCAACACACATTGGTGTTGCCACCGACCATGTCATTGAAAGTTTCCGCAACGATCTATACAGCGGCTATAAGACCAGCGAAGGCATGGAACCAGTGCTGCTGGAACAAATTCCCATTTTGGAAGACGCCCTTCGTGCACTGGGCGTAACTGTTTGGGCAATGGAAAAGTACGAAGCCGACGATGCACTTGCGTCTGCTGTGCGCGTGGCGTGCGAGGACCACACCGTGCACAAAGTATTCGTGCTTACACCCGACAAAGACTTGGGCCAAGTAGTGCAAGGTAAGCGCGTGGTGCAAATGGACCGCCGCAACAACGTGATCATCGATGAAGACGCGGTGAAGGAAAAGTTTGGCGTCGGACCAAGTTCCATCGCTGACTATTTAGGACTGGTCGGCGATTCCGCCGATGGTTTCCCAGGGTTACAAGGTTGGGGTGCGAAAAGCGCATCAACAGTGCTTGCCAAATATTGGACCATCGACAACATTCCGGACAATCACGAACAATGGGTAAGCGACGGCGTAACCGTGCGCGGTGCCGAAAAACTGGCCACAACGCTGCGAACCAACCGCACAGAAGCACAACTGTTTAAAACACTCGCAACGTTGGTGCAAGATGTTGAAGTTGGTGAAATCAGTGATTGGAAATGGAACGGCCCAACGGAGCGATTCGCATCGGTTGCAGAAAAGATCGGCGCTCCACAATTGGTAGAACGCCTCCGCCGACTGAAGTGACGGCCAGGTGGTCTGCGGCACTCAGACGTTTCCGATGAAGGCTGCTGTCTTCCGACCCTGACCTGATTCTCGAGCGTCCGTTGCACAGGACCCGACCGCCACCTCACTCGACAGAAGCGTGCCCTAACGATATCGCTGAGTAAGCGTTCGTCGTGTGGCGATAACCTTCGTCACACAATCCCGGGAGGGGTGCGAGAGCGGCCGAATCGGCACGCTTGGAAAGCGTGTGAGGCGCAAGTCTCCGTGGGTTCGAATCCCACCTCCTCCGCCATGAATACTGAGTACGAAGCAGCGATGCGGGTAGCGCTCGATCACGCTGAATTGGCTGCTTTGTCAGGAGATGTACCAGTAGGTGCAGTGGTCGTATACAAAAACGAAATCATCGCTGCACGACATAATGAGCGCGAAGCATTAAACGATCCAACTGCTCATGCAGAAGTGCTTGCATTGCGCGACGCAGCCGCAGCTCTCGGAACCTGGCATTTAGATGAGTGCACCTTGGTGGTGACGTTAGAGCCGTGCATCATGTGCGCAGGTGCAGTAATCAATTCTCGCATTCACACTTTGGTGTTTGGCGCTGCAGACCTGAAGGGTGGTGCAACGTCAAGTTTGTACAACGTGTGCGCTGATCCGCGCTTAAACCACAATCCAGTAGTGGTTAATGGGGTACTCCAACTTGAATCTGCAGAGTTGCTGAAGAACTTTTTCGAACCCAAACGAGCAGGCAACTAGCGCCGATAGCCTTCCAAAACGGAAGGGTGCCAGAGTGGACGAATGGAACGGTCTCGAAAACCGTCAGGGGTGCAAGCCTCTCGGGGGTTCAAATCCCCCCCCTTCCGCCATGTAAATCCGTGTATTCATTGAATTACGGGTTGTGTGTAGGCATATGCCGTGACACTCTGAATGGGTGCTCCAAGTTCAAGGTATTTCTGTTGAAGTTGGTGGCCGTCTCGTCGTAGAAAATGCATCGTTTTCAGTGATGCCACGCGACAAGGTTGGCATTGTTGGTCGCAACGGTGCAGGGAAAACGAGCTTGTTTAAGGTACTTGGTGGGGCAGTTGAGCCTCATGGTGGAAAAATTCTGCGCAAAGGTGCGTTTGGATATTTGCCGCAAGATCCAAAAATTCCTGGTGCACGCGAACAGCACTCAGCAATTTCTCACATTCTTTCGGGCCGCAATATTGACGAAGAATTGTCACGTATTGAAAAGTTGCGAATCGCAATGGAAGAGTCGCCAAGTACGCAGAACATTGCCAAGTTCAGTAAAGCCGAAGACGACTTCGCTTCTAAGGGAGGCTATGCGGCAGAAAGCGAAGCGCGTTCAATTGCTGCGGGCTTGGGGTTAAAGCCCGACCGATTGAATTTGCCGATAACCGTGTTGTCGGGTGGCGAGCGCAGGCGTGTGGAGCTAACACGCATTTTGTTTGCGGGTAGCGACATGTTGTTGTTGGACGAACCGACAAACCACTTGGACGTGGATGCAAAAACATGGTTGCTGGGTTTTATGCGTGATTATCGTGGAGCGCTGTTGGTAATTAGCCACGACTTGGACTTACTAGACGAAGCAATTACTCGCGTGCTGCATTTGGATAGGCCACAAGAGGATTCTGTTGGCGAACTGATTGAGTACCGCGGTACGTACACGCAATACAAGACCTCGCGTGCTGGCGACGAGGCACGGTTGGCAAAGAAGGCCGCAACTCAGCAAAAGGAAATTGATCGCTTGCAGGGTGTTGTTGACAGGTTTGGTGCGAAGGCAACCAAAGCGGCAATGGCCCACAGTATTGAAAAGCGCATTGCACGTATCGAACAGACCAAGGTTGAAGTGTCTGAAGGCGACCGTGTTCTGAAGGTGAAGTTTCCGGAACCACCACATTGCGGAATGACGGTGATTGAAGCAAAGGGATTGTCGAAGAAGTTCAGTGGTCCTGCAATTTTCGACAAGGTTGATTTCGATTTAGGCAAGGGTGAGCGCTTGCTGGTGCTCGGGTTAAATGGTGCTGGAAAGACAACGCTGTTGCGCATGTTGGCGAAGGAGACAATGCCTGACTCTGGGTCATTTGAATTCGGGTACCAAGTAAACGCGGGGTACTACGCGCAGGAACACGACAACCTCGACCCGAAGGCGTCACTCATTGATCACATGCGCAGAGTCGCACCGGTATCACTTGGCTTAACCGAGTCACAATTGCGCGGCATGTTGGGCATGTTTGGTTTGTCGGGCTCAAAAGTGTTTCAAGAGTCGGCAACGTTGTCGGGTGGAGAAAAAACCAAACTCGCTTTAGCCATGTTGATGGTTGGTCGCAATAACTTGTTGTTGTTAGACGAACCAACGAACAACCTTGACCCACCAAGTAGGCAGTCGGTTGCTGACGCGCTTTCTAATTGGAAAGGCGCCATCATTTTGGTTAGCCACGACACTGAATTCGTAGAGCAACTTGCCCCAACGAAGGTGCTGCTTTTGCCTGATGGCCAGGTGGACTACTTCAGC
>CAITUB010000133.1 GCA_903895515.1 uncultured Acidimicrobium sp.
CTCGACGTTGGAGCTGGCCTTGGTTACTGGCGCGATTGGTACGCCGAGAATTATCCAAAAGTTAAACGGCTGTCAACCGACATCAGTGAACATGCGTGCGAAAAATACGGTCACGAACAACACGACATTGGAACCTGGGCGCCGAACACCAAGTTTGATCTCGTGGTGTGTCACGGAGTGTTGCAATACCTTGGCGACAAACAGGCAGAGTCTGCAATCCGCAATCTTGCGAAAGCAACACGACACGTTCTGTATTTAGAAGTGCCTACCAAATCAGACTTACGTCATGTGGTGGACAAGGTGGCAACTGATTTAGATATTCACTCGCGCACTGGCGACTGGTATCGCAATCGTTTGTCGAAATACTTCGTGCAAGCTGGCGCAGGGTTATGGGTTGCTAAATCTTCAGAAGCCGTGCTGTACGAGCTGGAGCGAACGAAAAAGTAACGCGAAGAGCGAAACTATTTGCTCTTCGAAATTGCTGCCCACACCGAAGTGGTGCAACCTGCAGCAACGAGTGCCTTCAAGAGGTCGCCAACTAAGAATGGTGCAACGCCAAGGCTGATGGCATTTTGTTCACCATTTGCCAGTGGCAAGTTCAAATGAATGGACAACCATGTTGCGCCGAATGCGTAGATGATGGTGGAGCCAAGCAGCATCGCAGGAAGTGACGTTGCGAAATTGCGATCGTGCTTCTTTTCTGCCAAGTAGCCAATTGCGCCCGCAGCAACAACGAACCCCACGAGGTAACCCATGGTTGCGCCAGTTCCCTTTTCCCAACCACCTGCGCCACCTGAATAGAACGGAAGACCAACAAGTCCAGCAAACCAGTACGCCAACTGACTGAGTGCACCTCGGCGCATGCCAAGCACGGCGCCCGAAAGCAACACAGCAAACGTTTGACCAGTAAGTGGGACTGGTGTGAATCCCAGAGGAATCTCAATCTGAGCTGCAAGTGCAGTGAGCAGTGCAAAGCCAACAACCAATACTGCGTCTTGTGTGATCGCGCGACTACGGGAATCACGGCGTGGAAAGAGGTCTGCAAGTACTTGAGTTGATGACGAAATCGTTGTGGTGGTCATGGCAAACGACTGTACAGGCGACGACAAGTAAAGGCGAAACCCTCTGCGTAGCATTGGGTTATGGAAAACCCGGTGCATGAAGCCTTTGCGCTAGCGGAAAGCGCTGCTTCGGTCATTCGCGCTGCATTTCCTGCTCACCACGAAGTGCTCGTAGTGCTTGGCTCTGGCTGGGCAGAATCGGTGCCCGCTCTTGAAGCGATGTCTACTTCACCAGTGCTCACATTGGATGTTGCGGATATTCCCGGATTCAAAAAGCCAACAGCGCTCGGGCATGGTGGTGCGCTGAAGTCCATCCGCATCGGCACCACACCAGTACTGCTGCTTACTGGCCGAACACATTTATACGAAGGTCGCGGAGTGCACGCTGTGGTGCATGGCGTGCGAACTGCATTCGCTCTTGGTTGCCGCACGGTGTTGCTCACCAACGGCGCTGGTTGTTTACGCACCGACTGGAATGTTGGAACACCAGTAGTCATTCGCGATCACATCAACCTCACTGCACACTCGCCGCTCACTGGCGACAATGCACCTGCACCGCTTGCAGGTCGTTTTGTTGACCTCACCGATGCATACAACGAATCGTTACGCGCACTCGTTCGCGCTGTTGAACCGGGAATCAATGAAGCTGTGTATTTAGGACTTCACGGCCCACACTTTGAAACGCCTGCTGAAATTCGAATGGCAGCAACGTGGGGAGCAGAAATGGTGGGAATGTCTACCGTGCTCGAAACTATTGCTGCTCGCCACCTCGGTATGAATGTGTTGGCGCTGTCGCTAGCAACAAACCTTGCATCAGGTCTCAGTGGCAACAAACTTTCCGGTGAAGAAGTGATTCAGGTCGGTAAAGATTCATCGAAGAAAGTCGGCGATCTGTTGGGTCGCGTTCTCATTGCCTTCGATCAACAGAAAGGCACACTTGCTCTATGAGTACAGACAAGCTCGCCATCGTTAATGCACGCGTAGTCACCGTGGACGCCCAGGGAACCATCTTTGATAACGCCACCATCGTGGTTGACGAAAATGGATTAATTCGCGAAATTGCCACTGGCTCAGTTGCACACACTGCGAGCACCGTCATTGATGCACGCGGCGGAATCGTGATGCCGGGCCTAGTGAACGCTCACGCGCACTTAGGCATGACGTTGTTCCGCGGCCTTGGTGACGACATGAACTTGGAAGATTTTCTTGCACGCTTAATGCCAGCAGAGATCAACATTTTGAATCATGACGCTGTGGTCGCTGGCACCGAACTTGGTGCGCTCGAATCGCTGCTCGGTGGAATTACCACCACGCTCGACATGTACTACTTGCCAGATGCAGCGCAAGAAGTTGCATCCCGCAGTGGTGCGCGCATTTTTTCAGCACCGAACTTGCTTGAATCAGACGGCCCAGAGCCACTTCCATTTGATGCACGTATGGAATGGTCCGATCAATGGCTCACCGAAGCGAACGCTGCAGGTAACGATTCGTTGAACTGGCTTGCCCCACACAGCACGTATTTACTTGGAGAAGAACACCTCCTGCGCATTGCGGCATTGGCCGAAAAACACGGCGCGCATATTCATGTGCACGCATCTGAAACCGTTGGCGAAATGAAGTTGGTAGCTAATCGCCACAACGGGCGAACACCAATACAAGTGCTTGCCGATACCGACTTGCTCACCGAAGCAGTACTTGCCCACGGCGTACACCTGACCGACGAAGACATCGAATTGATCGCCGATCACAACGCATCGGTTACTCACTGCCCCGCAAGCAACCAAAAACTGGCTAGTGGAACGGCGAGAATTCTGGATCTACACAAGGCTGGAGTCAACGTTGCCCTGGGCACCGACGGCCCAGCTTCAGGCAACGACCTGGACTTATGGCTAGCCATGCGCCTTGCCGGATACGCACAGAAGAACACCTCTCACGATCCAACAGTGTTGCCAGCCCTCGATGTGTTGCGCATGGCCACCATCAATGGTGCAAAGGCACTGCATGTGGACCACCTCATTGGGTCGTTAGAAGTTGGCAAGGCAGCCGACATCATCGTGCTCGATGTGGACTCGCCATCGCTTACCCCTGTGTTCGACCCACACGTGGCAATCGTTGCTGCAGCAGGTCGAGGAGACGTTTCATCCGTTGTGGTCAACGGCCGTGTTGTCGTGCATGAAAAGCGTTCGCTCACCATTGACCACGCGCTTGCTGTACAGCGAGTGCGTGAACTGGGTAGCCAAGTGATGGCAGCAGTTGAAGAAGTGGAACGCTCCCGCCGCAAGTAATGTGGCGTTATGGCAACTCCTGCAATTGATTGGGTAGCGCTTCGCAATGCTGCCAACGAAGCAGCAACACACGCATATGTTCCCTATTCAAAATTTCGTGTCGGCGCAGCCGCACTTGTCGATGACGGTCGAATCATCTCGGGATGCAACGTAGAAAATGCATCGTACGGTCTCACCTTGTGCGCTGAATGCGCCATGATCGGCGAACTGCACATGGGTGGTGGAGGCCGACTGATTGCTGTCACATGTGTCGGTAACGGAACGCATGTCACCCCGTGCGGACGTTGCCGTCAGTTGTTGTGGGAACACGGCGGCGCAGAACTGTTGGTGGAAGTCGAAGGCGTTCCAACGCCGATGACCGTGCTGCTTCCCGCAGCATTTCCTGAACATTCCAATTTCACCAACCCGGCAGAAAAGTAGGGCGACATGACACCAGTTCTTACCGATGCACAGCTCGCTCAGTTTCATAA
>CAITUB010000134.1 GCA_903895515.1 uncultured Acidimicrobium sp.
CCAAGCACGACTGCTCGCCCGCCAGTCATGTATTCGCACGCGTGATCGCCGACGCCTTCGACTACCAGAGTGGCTCCAGAGTTACGCACAGCAAACCGCTCACCGACGATTCCGTTGATAAAAATTTGTCCAGATGTTGCCCCGTAACCCACTACGTTTCCGGCAATCACATTCTCTTCGGGAGCAAACGGTGCTCGCTCACTTGGACGAATGCTGATTCTGCCACCAGACAAACCTTTTCCTACGTGGTCGTTACTGTCACCAAGGAGTTGCATGGTGATTCCACGTGGAATGAACGCGCCAAAACTTTGGCCTGCTGAACCTTCAAAGCGCAATGCAATGGTGTTGTCAGGAAGTCCGGCGCCGCCCCACTTCTTCGTCAACACGCTTCCCAACATGGTTCCAACCGTTCGGTTCACATTCGATATCGGCGACTCAATGGAAATTGCGGAACCCGTTTCGATGGCGATCGCACACTGGGCAATCAGCGAGGTGTCGAGCGCATCGTTTAGTCCGTGATCCTGTGACACGGAATGATATCGAGTTTGGTTGTACGGGTTTTGTGGAGTCACAAGTATCGGTTCAATGTCGAGCCCCTGAGCCTTCCAATGATTCACCGCATGCTTCACATCAAGCGCCTCGACGCGACCCACTGCTTCTTGCAACGTGCGGAACCCAAGTTGTGCGAGGTATTCACGCACCTCTTCGGCAATGTATTCGAAGAAGTTCACCACGAACTCTGGCTTGCCGCTAAACCGCTTACGTAATTCCGGGTTCTGCGTCGCAATACCAACAGGACAGGTGTCCAAGTGGCAGACGCGCATCATGATGCAGCCGCTCACCACAAGCGGTGCCGTTGCAAAACCAAATTCTTCAGCACCGAGTAGCGCGGCAATGATGACGTCGCGTCCTGTTTTCATCTGACCATCGGCCTGCACAACAATGCGATCACGCAGCCCGTTGAGCAACAACGTTTGTTGTGCTTCGGCAAGACCGAGCTCCCATGGCACGCCAGCGTGCTTCAGCGATGTCAACGGCGAAGCACCAGTTCCGCCATCGTGTCCAGAAATCAATACGACGTCTGCTTTTGCCTTACTTACTCCTGCAGCCACAGTTCCAATGCCCACTTCGGATACCAACTTCACATGCACTCGAGCTGCAGGGTTCGAGTTCTTCAAGTCGTGAATGAGCTGCTTTAAATCTTCAATTGAGTAAATGTCGTGGTGAGGCGGTGGCGAAATGAGTCCCACGCCAGGAGTGCTGTACCGCGTTTTTGCAATCCATGGATACACCTTGTGTCCTGGCAACTGACCGCCCTCGCCAGGCTTGGCACCTTGGGCCATCTTGATTTGAATGTCATCAGCATTAACGAGATATTCGCTTGTCACACCAAAACGCCCAGAAGCAACTTGCTTAATTGCGGAACGCTTTGAATCGCCGTTGTCCATTACTTCGTAGCGCTCGGGGTCTTCCCCTCCTTCGCCTGTGTTGCTTTTTGCACCGATGCGATTCATGGCAATTGCGAGTGTCTCATGCACCTCTGCAGAAATTGACCCGTAGCTCATCGCTCCTGTCGAAAAGCGCTGCACGATGCTTGCAACCGATTCAACTTCATCTATTGATATCGGCTGACGATCACTTGCAAACTGAAACATTCCGCGCAACGTGGTGAGTACTTTTGATTGATCATCCACTGCTGCCGTGTATTGCTTGAAAAGGTCGTAGCGACCGGAGCGAGTTGCATGCTGCAGGCGATACACCGTTTCAGGATTAAACAAGTGGTGTTCACCTTCACGGCGCCACTGATACTCACCACCGAGTTCGAGTTTGCGATGGATACGTAGATCTGGCCTGCGTGGATGAGCAATGGCATGGCGTGCAGCAACTTCATCGCTCACCTGCTCTAGCCCTATGCCATCGATGCGTGAAACTGTTCCCGTAAAGAATTCGTCAATGAACGAATGACTGAGACCGATCGCTTCAAAAATTTGGGCTCCCGTGTATGAAGCAACAGTCGATACGCCCATCTTTGACATCACCTTCAGCACACCTTTGCCTGCTGCCTTGATGTAGTTGTTCACCGCCTTCTTCGGTTCCATCCCTCCAAGGCCGTGCATTCCTGCGCCATCGTCTGCGGCGATCAAATCTTCAATCGATTCGAATGCGAGGTATGGATTAATTGCCCCAGCCCCAAAACCAACAAGCAGCGCCATGTGATGCACTTCTCGCGCATCGCCGCTTTCAACGATGAGCCCCACTTTGGTTCGCTGCTTCGTGCGAATGAGGTGGTGATGCACAGCACTGGTCATGAGGAGTGAAGGAATTGGCGCGAACACTTCATCGCTATTGCGATCGGAAAGCACAACAAGTCGAACACCATCATCAATTGCCGAACTGATCTCGCCACAAATTTGTGCAAGTGCCGAACGCAATCCAGACTCGCCCTCAGCAACTCGGTACAGACCGCTCACCACCATGCTGCGCAGGTGCGAATACTGCTCATCATCATTGATGTGGATGATCTTGGCCAAGTGATCGTTGTTAATGACCGGAAATGGCAACACTAACTGTCGACAATGCTCTGCAGTTGCATCGAGCAAGTTGCCCTCTGGGCCAACCGCGGTGCCAACGGAGGTCACCACTTCTTCGCGAATTGCATCAAGTGGCGGGTTCGTTACTTGCGCAAACAATTGCTGAAAATAGTCGAATAGCAACCGCGGTCGCGTTGACAGTACGGCAAGCGGCGTATCGGTTCCCATCGAACCAATCGCTTCCAGTCCGCTCTTGGCCATTGGCGCAAGGATGATCTTCAGTTCTTCATGCGTGTATCCGAACACCTGTTGACGTCGAAGCACACTGTCGCGACTGAACACCACATGTTCGCGATCCGGCAAGTCGGAAAGCTCCACTAAACCTGCTTCGAGCCATTGTGCATACGGCGCAGCTGCTGCTAACTCGCTCTTAATTTCTTCGTCATCCACAATGCGCTGCTGCGCAGTGTCAATGAGCAGCATTCGGCCAGGTTGCAGTCTGCCCTTTTTCACAATTTTCGCTTGATCAATATCGACAACACCTACTTCACTGGCCATGATCACCACATCGTCATCGGTGACCCAATAGCGGCTTGGGCGAAGACCATTTCTGTCGAGCACCGCACCAATGAGCGTTCCATCCGTGAATGCAATACACGCTGGGCCGTCCCACGGTTCCATCAACGATGCGTGGTAGCGATAAAACGCGCGCTTTTGCGCATCCATTGTCGCGTGGTTTTCCCATGCTTCAGGAATCATCATCAACACTGCATGCGGCAACGAACGTCCGCCCAAATGCAACAACTCCAACACTTCGTCAAACGATGCAGAGTCCGAACCACCCATTGCACAAATTGGAAATGCTCGTTCGAGTCCTGGAAGCAGATCACTCGACAACATGGACTCGCGTGTGCGCATCCAGTTACGGTTTCCCTGCACCGTATTAATTTCGCCGTTGTGTGCGATGTAGCGATACGGGTGCGCAAGTGGCCACGACGGAAACGTATTCGTACTGAAACGGCTGTGCACGAGCGCCATTGACGATTCCATGCGCTCGTCGATTAGGTCAGGGAAAAACTGCGCAAGTTCCGGAGTTGTCAACATGCCCTTATAAATCAGTGTGCGTGCAGATAGCGATGGGAAATACGTCTGCTGCTGCTCTGGAAGTTCGTGCTCAATTCGCTTTCGCGCAATGAACAACAAGCGATCAAGATCAATGCCCGAAGCGGCATTCGTTGCGCGAACAAACATCAGCGAGAAATACGGCATCACACGACGCGCGCTTTCGCCCAAACAGTCGGGGTTAACCGGTACTTCACGCCAACCGAGAACTTCTAGCCCTTCACCTTGAACAATCTTTTCGATAGCGACAACTGCTTGCGACCTGCTATCAGCATCGGCAGGCAAGAACGCCATGCCAACTCCGTAATGACCCTCGGTCGGCAACGGAAAACTTGCGACCTCAGAAAGAAATTTGTGCGGGACTTGAATAAGCACACCAGCGCCATCGCCGGTTTCTACTTCTGCACCGGTTGCACCTCGATGCTCCATGCGACACAACGCGCCGATGCCCATCGCCACAATGTTGTGCGACTTACGACCCTGCACGTCAACGACGAACGACACGCCACAGGCGTCGTGTTCAAAGCGTGGGTCATATAAACCGCTTGCAGGCGGCATGGAGTTATGCATTGTCGTCCTCTGTATTCACCGAACGAATTCGGGTGTAAGCGAAGTGCTTACCGGGACGACACTGGCCCGTATGGAAACTCTAGCGAGAAATCCTTAAAACAATGATGCCGATTGAAAATTCGGCGGACGCTTTTCGAAATGCGACATCACCGCTTCTGCTTGGTTGGCATGGCCAATGAGCCGGCCAATGACTTCTCGTTCGTTCGCAAACTGTTGGGCCGCCCCGTCATTTGCCTGCAAATTCAGGAGTTTCTTTGCCCCACGAACTGCATCTGGGCTGCGACCAGCGATTTCACGTGCAAGCACCATGGCGTCAGCATGCGGGTTCTCCGACAGATGTGTCGCAAGACCAATTTCATACCCCTCTTTGCCCGAAATGATCTTTGCGGTAAACACCAGTTCTTTCGCAATGTCTGGCCGAACAAGGCGCGACAACATCAACGTGCCTGTCATATCGGGAATGAGACCCCAGTGCAC
>CAITUB010000135.1 GCA_903895515.1 uncultured Acidimicrobium sp.
GCTTCGTGATCGTCAGCGAACTGTTTCACAATGGCAAGTCCTAAACCCGAACCTGGCAGCGCGCGAGTTGCGGTGGCGCGATAGAAACGATCAAACACCATCGGCTTGTCGGCATCACTGATTCCCTGGCCGTGATCGATCACTTCAACGCGAGAACCCACGATGTTGATTTCCACATTGTCTGGTGTTGGGCAGAATTTCAATGCATTGTCAACCAAGTTGCCAACAGCACGATCGAATTGCGATGGGCGAACCTTGACGGAAGCAGGGTTGGTTGATGTAACAGAAACCGTGCGACCCGTGCGCCGTGACGCGCGAGTGGCGATGTCGTCGCATGCATCACGAAGATTGATTTCTTCTGGTTCTTCCACCAATCGTTGATCGCTAGCAAGTGCCGTAAGTTCTGAGGACAGGTCGGTGAGTTCATCGATTTCGGCGGCGATATCGCGAAGTACGGCTTGTTTTGTTGCGTCGTCCAAGCTGTCGCGCTGCAGAAGTTCTGCGTTTGCGCGCAACGAAGTAAGTGGTGTGCGCAATTCGTGGCTTGCATCTTGTACCAATTGCTTTTGCTGGTCGCTACTCTGCTGCAGCGCAGAAAGCATGGTGTTGAAACTGGAC
Source organism: uncultured Acidimicrobium sp. (assembly GCA_903895515.1). Taxonomy (GTDB): domain Bacteria; phylum Actinomycetota; class Acidimicrobiia; order Acidimicrobiales; family Ilumatobacteraceae; genus UBA3006. The sequence goes on from CAITUB010000135.1 coordinate 619, forward strand.
GCCAGCTGCTCAATTTCGCGGTCGCCGTGAATGTCGAGCGTTGTGGATAGGTCGCGAGTGAGCGCAATTTCTTCCGCAGCATCGGCAAGTTGTTGAATTGGTCGCGCTGTGCGGCGGGCCACCCACCATCCAGCTATGCCTGCAAGCAAAATACCAACCGGACCAAGCGCTAAAAGCCAACCGCCCATGCCGTTTTGTGCACGTTCTAGATCGTTGATGTCTTTGGCAATTTGCAAGGCCCCACCGCCAACGAGTGGAACAGTGAGCATGCGGTATTTGTCGCCATCAATTGAGATGGTGGAGCGCGAAACGCCGCCTTGCGGATTGTTGGCAATTCTCAACACTTCATCGGAAATAGGTAAGTCCACTTGGCCAAGCGCAATAACGACTGTGCCGAATGGATCAATGACTTGTGTAACCGTGTCGAACCTGGTTGGCAGCAACGCATCAGTAAGTGGATTGCGCTGACGCGTGCCTGATTGGTCGTGTTCGGCTTCGTCTCCGTCGCCATCTGCGTTTTGGTTCCGTTCGCGCAGTGTTTCGGCAATGGTGACTACGCGAGAGTCAAGACCTTTGTCGACTTGTTGCATGAGTTGTTTTGAAAATGTTGAATAAATACCAATCGACGATGCGCCAACGACAACCATCACGATGATGCTGGTGGTCAGCAATAGCCGCGTGCGCATACTCATGATTGCCTCATGACATAACCAACTCCGCGCACGGTGTGCAACAGACGCTCTTCACCGCTGTCATCAAGTTTGCGGCGCAAGTACCCGATGTATACATCGAGTGACTTTGAGTTCGTTTCAAAGTTGTAACCCCAAATGTGTTCATACAAATATTCACGCGACAGCACGATGTCGCGTTGCTCGAGCAAAATATGCAACAGATCAAATTCGGTTTTTGTGAGCTCGAGCAC
>CAITUB010000136.1 GCA_903895515.1 uncultured Acidimicrobium sp.
GTCCCCTGCGGCGCGCTCCATCAGTACCAACTTGAGAGGTGGCTCGGCGATGGCAAAGTTCGCATATCCTTCGCGCACCTTTGCTGGCTTGGCATTGAACATCTTTGAGTAAAACTCAATTGCATCGTTCAAATTGCTGACGTTTAAAGCCAACTGCACTCGTGACACGGTTTACCTCTTTCGTTTGTTATATTGACAACCATCAATATAACAAAGACACCTCAGCGGAAGCGATTTACTGCAACTCCCATAGATTGCTGTGGCCCCGTTTCAGACGCTGCTCTCACTTCGACACAGGCTGCGGGACTTGCACAGGGGTTTGCCGCACTAGCCGACCCCGTTCGCCTCAAGTTGTTTAGCTTGATCGCTGCATCTCCGAACACCGAGACATGTGCATGCAACTTGGTGAAGCCAACCGGTAGATCGCAACCAACAGTGAGCCATCACCTCAAAGTTCTTCGCGAAGCTGGCTTGCTACTAAGCGAGAAGCGTGGAACGTGGGTGTGGTATCGCGTAAATCACGAACGGCTAAACGAACTGCGCATACTGCTGGCTTAAAGTTCGAAGCCTGGGTCGCTCGGCCAGTTTGGTTGGAATAAGTGCCACTGCTCTGGCGCACGACGAATGAGACCCTCTATTTCAATCATCAGTAGTTGTGTAATGCGCGCAACATCTTCACGCAAGCCACCTTGCCGTTCAACTGGAATTGGCGGACGAACCACCGTGTGGTGCCCATCGGACTTGCGAGTGAAATACGTTGCCAGTGGCAACAGTGCAGCACCGGTGCGTAACGCAAAAAAAGCCGGCCCAGCAGGAACGGTTGTGCGCTCGCCAAAGAATTCAACTTCCACTCCAGAACGAACTCCATCGCGCGGAATATCGCGATCGCACAACAACGACACCACTTGATTGTCCTTCAAAGCGGCGCTTACTCGCAGCCCAGCGTTGTCATCAAGTGGGATGACGTTCACCCCAACCTTGCTGCGCATGTCACGAAACCACTCAAACAGCTCGTCGTTATCTAAGCGTTCAACAACTGCGGTAAGCCCGTAACCCTGATCAACAAGCCAACGACCAGCCCATTCCCATCCACCTAAATGCGGAAGGCCAAGCACAACACCTTTGCCATCTGCAATGCCTTTTTCAATATGTTCGAAACCGTCGACGGTGTGGCCGGCCTGAATTTGCTTCTTGGACAATGCGCCTAACCGAAACGTCTCCAAGTAGTAACGCGTGTAACTCTGGAAGGATTCCTGCACAGCCTGACGTAACGCGAATCCACGAAGCGAAGGATTTACTCGCTGTAAATGTCGTTCAATCATTTCCCTTTTATCGCGAAAACCCAATGCAAGCGGCGCACCGAGTGCGAGCGAAGTACCCAGTGCAAGCGGAGCAGGAGTCAGTTTCGCAAATAACGAAGCGGCCCGATACCCAGCAAGTGTTAACGCGTCAAAGCCGGTGTCGCGCGGATCGGCCATAGCGCAGGTTTACTGCAGGCGACGACGACGCTGAAAACGCGCGCGGTAGTCATCGCGGCGAGCTCTGCGCGACGCACGACGCGAACGACGAATTGCTTGCTTCTCTGCTGTCACCGGAGCAACTGCAGCTTGCTTCCACACTTTGGCAAAGCGCTGCACTGCAGTCATCACCACGAGCACCAACATGACAACCATGACCCACTTCAACAGCGAATCGAACAACAGACCAAAGCACAACAAGATAATGCGCTCTGCACGTTCCATGAGTCCGCCTTTGGCGTACAGCCCAAGCGACTCTGCCTTTGCGCGCTCGTAAGAAATGATGAGCGATGCGCCAAGAATGGCGAACGGAACGATGGAAAACTGCGGAGTATCGGAGCTGGCATAGAACCACGCAACTCCGCCGAACAAGAACGAGTCACTCACGCGATCGACTACGGAGTCGAAGAACGCTCCCCGCTGGCTGGCGGAATTAGATGCCTTTGCAAGTGCTCCATCAAGCAAGTCTGGAAGCGCAGAACAAATAACGAGTAGCAAACCAAGTTGCATCTTGCCTGCGCCAATTGCCACCGCTGATGCAGCCGCCACACACAACCCAAGCAGCGTGAAGTGGTCCGGCGAAAGCCCAGTGCGACGGAGAGACTCTCCTACTGGTCGAACGTAACGTTCGATTTGGGTTTTGAACCGACCGTCAAACATTGGCTAAATACTAGTGAGTGCCGCTTACTTGGTAGTTGCTGCGTTATCAGGGTTGATTTCTACAAGGCATTCAAGAATTTCACCATCCACCGCGTCAACCAACACCAAACCGCGATGCAGTGGGGGCTCCTCTGCGCTGTAGCAAAACACGCGCCAAGTTGGACGACTTCTTACACCTCGCCACACCTGCTGCGCAGATGCATGACCAACCGCAAAATCCACAGCACGTGAAGCATGAACCAATGCATCTCGTTCATTGACGGTCATCTTCCATGATGAGGTCAGAACGAATACTGCAAACGCAGCAAGCGCTATGGCAAACACGAGGAACCCGTAGTTCACCA
>CAITUB010000137.1 GCA_903895515.1 uncultured Acidimicrobium sp.
TCATAATGACATCGGGTTGAAATACCGATTGCACAGCCGACTGACGCGTTGTGCCGATGAGCACTAACGCATTTCTCCTGGCCTGAATGCGCGTTTGCACACGTCGTGCATCGGCCTCAGTAATGCCGTGTGGAACTTCCAACATGAGCAGATCGAAACCATCTGCAACAGCCGCAACAGTGCTGACCCATTCGGTACGACTACTTGACGGCTGCACAAACACCACGCGCTGCAAAGCCACACCATGTTCGCTCGCTGCCTGCACACCAACGTTGTGCACACCAACAATGCCCAACCATGAACCTGCTTGTGTTGCACTTGAAACGACACGTAGTGCCATTGCTACCGCAGCGTCACCGCTGCATAACACCGTGCGACCGCGTACTAATCCACCCTCGGGAAACATGACACGCAGCTCTGGCGGAACAGGCAATGTGGGCAACGGCTCGTACATGCCATCACTGTAGCGAACATATGTTCGTAGTTGTCTAGCCGCGACAATTCCCTAGAACCGCTAGTGATTACTGGCTATTTACGACGTGCGTGCTGATTCAACGAATCAATCAGCGAAGAAACATCGGCTGCCCAATGATCGGCTCCCAGAACGCGCACATGGTCGTCTCCTCGAATCGCCGCGCCGCCAACGTACACGGGAATACTTGGGCACGAACTCTTCACCGTTGAAATCGTTTCTTTCGCAGCAGGTATCGAACCTTCAACGGTTACGCCAACGCACACTGCCACAACGTCGTTGCTCTGTTGCACCGCTTGAGCGAAACTTTCTGCTGGCATGTTGCCGCCCAAGTCGTGCACATCCCAACCTTGACTACGAACCAAATCGGCAAGCATGGCTATTGCAAGTGCGTGTTCTTCACCCGCAGGAGCACCCATGATGATGACACCCTTAGAAACTCCGCGTCGCGCAAAACGTGAACCAACTTGAGACATCAAACGCATCGCAATATTGCTGGCTCGATGCTCAACAAAAATCTCAAGCTCGCCTTGCTCCCATCGATAGCCAATAGCAATCAAAGCCGGGCTCAGCACATTCAAATACAAATGTTCGAGATCATTGCCAGCGCGCAACACTGCTTCAAACACTTCAAGCGCTCCACGCTCGTCGCCTTCAACTAAACGCGCCTCAAGTCGCTCACCCCATGGCGCCTGCTTACGCTTCCCATCTTCAGCAACAGCGCATAATCCATTGCCTTTTTGGAACTGCACTAAGTCGCTCTTACGCACACACCAGCTGCGTCCAACTTTGTGTGCAGGGAGCAACCCTTCGCGCACATAGCGATACGCCGTCATGTAATGCACATGCAGCGCTTCAGCTACATCGTGTAGCGAGATGTCTGTATCAACCATCGCCGTGAATCTTCACACGACTAGCGACAGTTTGCGTAACTTAGCCTTGGTTTGCGCGGGCTTTGGCAAGCGCTGCTTGGCTTCGTGCCAATAGTGCTGCAGGAATTTTGCTGGCAGCACTGCTTACCGCAGGGCTTCCATCGGCCGACGGCGCAGCAGCAGGTGTTTCACTCTTTGGTGCCTGGGCCATGAGTTCTTCTTCAGATGGAGGCACTTTTCCCGGTGTCCAGTACTGGTACAAATCTTCAACAACTTTGATCAGCGAATCGCTGCTTGATCCAGGTTTTACGTCGATCGTGATCATGTTGCCGTACACATGCACTGCGCTCACATTGCCGGTTTCAAAAAAACGGTTGGCCAACACGTCCGATGGCTTGCCCGTGCGGGAAGCAACTACCCCGGTGTAACGCTCGTGTCCTTGGCCGGTAAGCGAGCGGTTGAGTTCAAACCGAACTCGCCCAGGTGTAACTGAAGGCTTCTGCGTAACGGAAACTGGCTGACCCATGCCCCACAGACTAGTTGGCAGGCCTTCGCCAAGTCCGACCCCGCCTACTACCGTTGGGGCCATGACTGAACAGATTTCTGTTGAAGAGTACGCAGCCAAAGCCCGTGTCTTCCTTGACGCCAACGCTGAGAAAAAGGAAGTGCGCAAGAAGTTCGTCTGGGGCGAAGGCACCGACAACGTGTCCATGTTTGAAGAACGCTCGAA
>CAITUB010000138.1 GCA_903895515.1 uncultured Acidimicrobium sp.
GAAGTAGATAAACCGCTCATGACCAACGCCATGGTGAGTGCCGATGGCCCAGGAATCGACGACACGGTGATGCCTGCAAGCACTGCGGCTTTCACCAGTCGTTCGCCTGGGTCGCTAATGCCTGGTGTTCCTGCGTCGCTGACTAGTGCAACTTCAATTCCTCCCAGCAGTTTGCCCACCACTTCGTCACAGGCATCGAACTCGGTGTGCTCGTTAACAACGATGTATTTCTTGCCAGAAATGCCCAGGTGTTGCAACAGCATTCCTGTGCGGCGAGTGTCTTCACAGCACACCACATCGGCTGCTTGCAATGCTTCAACAGCGCGTGGTGAAATGTCGCTTAAGTTGCCAATAGGTGTTGCCACCAACGTGAGTGTTCCCGAACTCATGAGTTCCTCACTTCAATCACATCGCCAACTTTAAGGTTCCAGCGTTCGAACGAGCCGGCACTTGCTTCAACAACTGTTTTGCAGCGGCTCACTGGTGCACTAATTCGTAACGGCTTTACGCGTTCTGTCTTGATCACCGTTCCGATTGCGTCCAAATAGGCAACATCCAATGGCACTTTTACGCCAATGGTGTGAATCCACTTGCACTGCGGAATCACCATTGCGTTTTCAACTGAAGTGCGGCCGATGAGGCCCTTACGGCGGCTTTGTGGAGTGTCGGCAACATCGGCACTGGCTAATACATCTCCCGATCGCACCAGCCATGCTGCACGAAGTTCGGTGTTCATCGTTGCCTAGCTGTTGTGGCGAATTTCGAGCACGTCGCCGTCGACTACTTCGTAGTCTTTGCCTTCAACGCGAATCTTGCCTACGTCTTTGGCTTTGTTCCACGAACCAATTTCCAGCAGTTCGTCCCATGCAATGACGTCGGCGCGAATGAATCCGCGTTGCAAGTCGGAGTGAATCTTTCCTGCACACTCTGGTGCTTTTGCACCGGCATTAAATGTCCATGCGCGAGTTTCTTTTTCACCTGTTGTGAAATAGGTGCGCAAACCAAGCAGGTGATACGCGGAACGAATCATGCGGGGCAGTGCACCTTCGCCAAGGCCAAGTGCTTCGAGCATGTCGATGCGATCTTGTCCGGTGAGTTGTGCTGCTTCGGCTTCAAGTTGCACGCTCATGCCCAACACTTCAATGTTGTGTTCGCTTGCCGAACCAGGAGGTGCAAGCTCTGCGCGCACACGTGCTTCCATTTCTGGAATGGAGTCAAGCGCATCTTCTGCAACGTTGACCACTGCAAGTACTTGGCGTGTGGTGAGCAAGAAGTGTGGAGCAAGTAGCTCAAGGTCGTCTTTGCTGAGCGCTGCGCGGTACAGCGGGCGACCTTCTGCAAGGTGAGCCTGCGCGCGTTCAAGGGCGCCCATCTCGTCGCCGAGTGACTTGTCCATGCGCGCTGCTTTTTGCGCACGGTTAATTCGCGTCTCCACGGTTTCCAAGTCGGCGAGTGCAAGTTCAATTTCAACAACGCGTAAATGTTCAAGCGGGTCGGACGGACCAGGAATGTCGTCGTCAACAAATGCGCGAAGTACAAACACGATGGCATCCACTTCGCGAATGTTGGCAAGAAACTTGTTGCCAAGTCCTTCACCCTTGCTTGCGCCCTCAACGAGTCCGCCAATGTCCACCACTTCAACAGTTGCGTAAACGGTTCGCTGAGTCTTCGACATTTCAGCAAGTGCTTCAAGACGCGGGTCGAGCACTTTGGCCACACCAATGTTCGGGTCCTTCGTGGCAAATGGGTACGGGGCTGCCAAGGCGGCACCGTTCGTGAGTGCGTTATATAAAGATGACTTGCCGGCATTGGGCAAGCCGACGAGGCCAAAGCGTTCCATAAGAGACTGTCACGCTATCTGTGAGCCCGATGTGGCATGGGGTTTAGTAATTGTTACTATGGCGGTAGTAGTAATTACCCAATCCTCAGGGAGCCCATTGTGACTGCATTTGACCTCGATCTCAGCAAGTACTCCCTTGGCTGGAGCGACGAAGCAGAGTACGCCTTCAAGCCTGAAAAGGGTTTGAACAAGCAAGTGATCGAACAGATCTCGTGGTGGAAGGGCGAACCAAAGTGGATGCGCGACATGCGCCTGCGCTCGCTGCAAACTTTTGAGCGCAAGCCAATGGCGCCGTGGTTCAACGTGAACATGCCCGACCTCGACTTCCAAGACATCTTTTATTACTTGAAGCCAGCAACTGCTCAGACCGATGAGTGGGAAGACTTGCCAGAGCAAATGAAGAAGACGTACGAAAAGCTTGGCATTCCAGAAGCCGAGCGCAAGTACCTTGCCGGCGTTACGTCGCAGTACGACTCGGAAGTGGTGTATCACCGCAACCGTATTGAATTAGAAGAGCAGGGCATTTTGTTCTGCGACATGGACACCGCGCTTCGCGAATA
>CAITUB010000139.1 GCA_903895515.1 uncultured Acidimicrobium sp.
ACACCAGACCACGAAGCAATGCGCGCAGCCGAAAGCTTTGACGCCATTCCGCCGCTTCCGCGTGCGGTTCCTGCAGATCCGGCGTTCACAGTGAGCAACGGGTCATCTGCTCCAACTTGTTCAACAAGAGTTGCCGAAGTGTCGGTGCGCGGGTCTGCGGTATACAAGCCACCAATGTCGGTAAGCAACACAAGTGCATCGGCACCAACGCTGTGCGCAACAAGTGCCGCAATGCGATCGTTATCGCCAAAGCGAATTTCGTCGCTGGCAATGGCATCGTTTTCGTTAATGATCGGAACGCATCCAAGCTCAAGTAAGCGTCCAAGAGTTTGGCGCGCATGTAGATACTGCGTGCGATCAATGAAGTCATTTGGCACGAGCAACACCTGTGCGCCAATAAGTCCGCGTGCAGACAAATACTCGTTGTAACGATTCATCTATTGGCTTTGGCCAACAGCCGCTAGCGCTTGCAACGTTTGCGTATCAGTTGGACGCTGACTCATACCAAGCGCCGCTACACCACCCGCAACAGCGCCCGAGGTAACCACCAATACTTCATGGGACTGCTCGCGCAACTGCGCAACCTGGTCACACAAGGTTTCAATTGCGTGGTTGTTGATTGCGCCATGCTCATCAGTTACTGATGATGTTCCAATTTTGACAACGATTCGCATCATTAACTCTCTGGTGTGTACTCGAAACTAAACGTACCAATATGCACAACGGTTCCTTCAATAGCACCAGCGCGTGCAAGCAAGCGATGAACGCCTAGGGCCTTCAATCGCTCATCAATGTAATTCATTGCATCTGGAGTAGTGACGTCATTTAATGCAACGGCGCGTTCTACTTCGCGGCCATGCAAGCGGAATTCCAAATCGCCAAGCTTTTCAATGCGGGAGCCTTCAGCCTTTGGCTTAAGCACCACAGCACCCTGCTTTGGTGGCTCGAGCGTGCGTGCGTGCTTCACTAAGTCAGCAAGGTCACCCAACACTTTGCGCACTCCATCGCGAGTAACCGCAGACATTTTCGAGCCCTTCCAGGCATCAATGGTTTCTGCTTCAGCAGCATCGGTCTTGGTGGCTACAACTAACCGTGGACGTTGCAGGAGGTCTGGTCGGTACTCGCCCAGCTCGTGCAACAAAATACGTTCTTGTTCTTGTGCAGACATACCATCCATCGGCGCAAGGTCGACCAACACGCACAACACGCGAGCGCGTTCAATGTGACGAAGGAATTGATGACCAAGACCTTTGCCTTGGCTTGCACCTTCAATAATTCCTGGAATGTCAGCAATGATGAATTCAGTTTCCGCATCTAAACGCACAACACCAAGGTGCGGCTCAAGTGTGGTGAACGGATAGTTCGCAATCTTTGGCTTTGCTGCCGATACCGAACTGATGAACGTGCTCTTTCCCGCATTTGGAAAACCAACGAGTGCAACGTCGGCCATCAGTTTCAATTCAAGTTTTAGCCAGCGGTCAAGACCATGCTCGCCTTGTTCGGCAAACTTTGGCGCGCGACGACGGTTCGACAAAAAGCGCGCGTTACCGCGACCGCCCTGCCCGCCACGCGATGCACACCACTTCGATCCGTGCACTGGTAGGTCAGCCAGCACTTCGCCCGTATACAAATCTTTTACTTGGGTTCCCTCAGGAACATTCACGATCAGGTCGGCTCCACGGCGTCCGTGCAAGTCCTTACCCATGCCGTTTACGCCATCGCCGGCCCTGCGGTGAGGGTGGTCACGAAACGCCAACAACGATGCAACGTTGTGGTCGGCCACAAGCCACACTGAGCCACCATCGCCGCCGTCACCACCGTTTGGACCTCCGAAGGCAACTGGCCCTTCTCGACGGAAACTGACGCAGCCAAAACCGCCGTCGCCACCGCGAACGTTGAGTTGGGCTTCATCGACAAATGCACTCATAGGGGCTTTCTAGGCTACTAGTGCAACACCCCGTATCTATCGTGAACGACATATCGTGAATGCAGTGAATACACCAAACAACGGCCAAGACCCAAGCGAATCGCACTCGCGAGCAGTTGCCTGGGCTCAAACCATGCATGGTTTCGATAACGACGGCATCCGTTTTTCCCACGCCGATTCTTGGGCAGGCGCAGGCAGCACACACATAGTTGACCGTCAAGAACGAGAAGCCCGCGAACACGAACTTCTCGCACCACTTGCAACACGTTCATTTGGTGCCGGCAATCGCGCAGTGGCCGAAGAGGAAGATCCTTTCCGAACGTGCTTCGAACGCGACCGCGATCGCATTCTGCATGCCTCGGCATTCCGCCGACTCGCTGGAAAAACTCAAGTGTTTGTGTTCCCACAAGATCATCAACGCACTCGCCTCACCCATGCATTAGAGGTCGCACAAGTTGCTACTGCAGTGTCTCGTGCTCTTGGCCTCAATGTTGCGCTCACCGAAGCCATCGCGCTTGGTCACGACTGCGGCCACGGCCCTGGTGGTCACGCCAGCGAAGACGCACTCAGCCCTTTCATTCCTGAAGGCTTCGACCATGCAGTGTGGGGAGCCGACGTCACGTTGGTTCCGCTCAACCTGTGCACCGAAACACTCGACGGCATTCGCAATCACTCGTGGTCACGCCCTGCCCCACAAACGCCAGAAGGCGAAGTGGTGTCGTGGGCAGACCGCATTGCCTATGTCTGTCACGACTTCGAAGACGCAGTTGCTACTGGAATAGTTTCGCCAAGTCAGTTGCCCGACATCGTGCGCACGTACTGTGGCGAAACGCGTTCCAGCCAGCTACGTGCATTTATTTCTTCCATGATCGGCGCAAGCTTGCATAACGGCCGCGTTGGCATGAAGTCAAATGAAGCCGATGCACTTGCAGCGTTTCGCAAATTCAACTACGACAACATTTACATGCGTGAAGCATCACGCAATCAAGCAAAATCAGTGATCGATTTATTGCGTGCACTGGTTGAGCATTACGTTGCTCACCCGCATCTCATGGCCAGACAGCCACAACAAGAAATTTCTCCAAGTCAAAGCCAGCAGGCATTACGCGATGCAGTTGCCTACGTTGGTGGAATGACCGACAGGTTTGCATGCCGACAAGGCGCAGCACTACTGGGTTGGGAACAGAGCAGACTCCCACAGGGAATCGATACGCACTAATTCTGCGAATCGAGCAAAACCTCATTCGGGTCAACGACCACGCCAACACCGTCGCCAACGTTCAATTGAACATTTCGCGAGACAAGCATTGCGCTAATGGTGACTTCAGCTCGATCCAGACGAATGCGAAGAATTGTCGTTGCCCCACTGAAGTGTTCTCCGACCACTGTCCCATCAATTGAACCAAAAGTTCCGCGCTGGCACAGAGAAACAGCATCCGGTCGCACCAAAATTTGAGCCACGCTTCCAACTTGTCCAGTAATTGAACTGTCCAATTCAACTCCAGCAATCAGCGGTTTGTTCTGTGGTGAAAACTGAATGTCGATCACATTCATTGCACCGATAAAACGAGCAACAAAACCATTGACTGGGCGCAAATAGATATCCCGCGGCGAACCAATTTGCTGAATTTTTCCGTCTTTCATCACACACACGCGATCACTAATGTTCAACGCCTCATCCTGATCATGGGTCACAAAAATTGCCCCGATTCCAGCATCTCGCTGCAATGTCCGAATCTCGTCGCGCAACTCTTCTCGCACTTTGGCATCCAATGCACTGAGTGGCTCATCAAGCAATAACACCTCTGGCTGAAATACCAGCGCACGAGCGAGAGCTACGCGCTGTTGTTGACCACCAGATAGTTGATGTGGATATCTGCCCTCAAGGCCAGCAAGTCTCACTCTGCTCACTGCCTCAACGACAAGCATGTCTCGCTCAGCCGCATCTACTCCTCGTACACGAAGCCCGAATCCAACATTTTCGGCAACGGTCATGTGCGGGAACAATGAATAATTCTGAAACACCATTCCCATATTCCTGGTGTGTGCAGGAAGCGAAGTCACGTCCTTGTCTTTCACAAATACAGATCCAGAATTTGGACGTTCGAACCCCGCCGCAATGCGCAGTGCTGTGGTCTTTCCGCAACCGCTTGGCCCAAGCAATGTAACGAGCTCTCCCTGTTGGAGAGTCAAGTCGAAATCATCTAATGCAACTACTTGACCGAATGCTTTACTCACTCCCGAAAACTTGAGTGCAATTTCATGGTTGTTCATCACTATTCCTGTTCTAAAGGGTCAAACCCGAGAAGGCTTGTCCTTTTCTTTTTGAAAGACGATTCATTAAGCCAAATATCAACGAGCTCACTACGAGCAGCAATAGCCCTACAGAAAATGTTCCCTGTGGATTATTCCCCTGCGACTCAGCCAAATATGCGGGAAGAGTGAATTTCAAAAGCAGCGAAGCAATTGTGAACTCCCCTAACACCGTTGCAAAACACAGGAAGGAAGCGTTGATAATTCCGACCTTCATATTTGGCAGAATCACCGATCGAATTGTTCGCGACCAACTTGCGCCAAGCGAACGCGATGCCTCAACCAGTGTCTTCAAGTCGATCGCACCAAGGCTGACATCTAAAGATCTAAAAGTGAATGGTAAAGAAATCACCACATAAAAAGGCACGAGGCTGAATGGACTCGCCAGAAACCATGTTCCCACCACCTTCATTGCTCCAGATATTCCTACAACTAGCGCAATCGGCGGAACTACATACGGAAGCATTGACAGGAACTCCACATACGACCGGGCACCCCTCTTCATCACGTGCACATAAACGGTTGTTGGAATCAAAATGAGGAGGCCAAGCACAACGCTCAGTAGAGCAAGGCGAACACTCAGCCATGCCGCCTGCCGAAACCGATCGCTAATCACGGCATTGACAAGCGATTCAATTGTCCAGTTCTTTCCTAACGTTGACCAGCCAAGCTTGATGACGGGAACTCGCTGGAACGAGAACCGTGCCATGGCAATCATCGGCAGCACGTAGAAAGCTGCCACAACGATAAGAACGAGTTTCGACCACAGGTTGCGACGAATCATCTGCGCCATCTTTCAGATCTGCGACGTAGACCGAGATACCCGGACATTGCGAGCACCATGACCACAATCATCCACGCCGCCAGTGCGTATCCAAGATTTGATTTTCCTGTGATGGTGTTGCCCTGCAAATAGAAACGAATTTGTACGGACACCAGTTTCGAACTTCCAGCTGAAAGCGCGAATGCAGTCGCATATGCAGAAAAAGCATTCGCGAAGAGCAAGAGAAATCCGCCAAGCAGAGAAGGAGAAAGCAATGGAACTCCAATGCTTCGCCAATACTGACGCGGTGTAGCCCCAACACTTGCGGCAGCTTCTTTGAGAGTTGCCTTTAGTCCATCAACTGCCGGCAACATGACGAGCGTCATAAGCGGAATTTGAAAGTACAAGTAGACAATCACGATTCCTGAAAAGTCAGAAATCTTGAACCCTAAGTCAGTGAGATTGATTCCAATCACACTCAATAACTTTGTATACAACCCTTGCATTCCGAGTGATGCAACGAAAGCGAAAGCTAACGGTATCCCTCCAAGATTTGCCGCAACTGCCGAATAGCCAACGAGCGCATTGCGCAAACCTTTGAACTGATTAAGAGAGACTGCACTAATTGCCACAAGCGTTCCAATAACAGCTCCCAGACCAGCCGTGATTGCAGACAATCGCACGCTGTACAAAATTGCACTGAGATACTGCCCCGAAATTGCTTCAAGCATTGCTGGCTTACTGGAACCTTCAACCGGCTGCAGTGCTGATCGAAAAACACTCAACGTGGGCCACAGTAAAAAGATTGCAACAAAGAGCGTAAACGGCGTAAGACCTAACCAACTTTTAGTTTGTCGAAACATGCCAAAAGGGACCCGCCTATTAAGCGGGTCCCTTTCAGACCTAACCGTTTGATTCACGGTTGTTTTCTCGGGGGAGAGAATTTTCTATTTACCTGACACCATTGGACCCCATTGCGCAGCGAGAACTTCCTTCGCTTTTGCAACTTGTTCGGCCGATGGGAATGTGATGTTTGCGATCAACGCTGGATCTGGAAGGTTCTTCATCATTTCTGGAGTCACTTTTCCAGAAGCAACAAGTGCATCAAATCGAGCTGGAATCGCTCCGCCTTCGATGTATCCAAGTGCGCCTTCATCGGAGATGAGGTGACTGATCCACAGTTTTGCTGCATTCTGGTGTGGGCTGGCCTTCACCACGCCTTGAGCGTAGAACCCGCCGTAAACACCATCTGTAGGAACCTTGATCTCAAACGTCACGCCGTTTTCAGCAAGTGTTGGAGCAAGACCTGGATAGTTATACGTCCAGTCAAGAACCAATGGGGTTTCTCCAGAAATCACTGAAGCTGCAGTCACATCTGAAGCCGAGAGGTTTCCGCTCTTCTTCAAGTCTGCAAAGTACTGAATTCCAGGAAGGATGTCATCGAATGATCCACCGTTAGCAATCGCTGCTGCCATTACGGCTGCGAACGCTGCACCAGATTCACGTGGGTCACCATTCAGCGATACCAATCCCTTGTACTTCGGATCGGCAAGTTCGGCAAATGATGTAGGAACTTCGGTCACTACTGTGGTGTTTGCGCCAATTGCCATGAGACCGTAGTAAGCAGCAACCCACTTACCGTCTGCATCCTTCAACGATGCTGGAATTTCATCCCACAAGCAAGGCTGGTAAGGCTCCCAAAGACCCTTCGTGTCAAACTCCTGCGCGAATGCAGGTGAAATGTCTACAGCGTCTGGCATGTCTGGTTGACCGGCAAGCGTTTCAACAGCAGTCAATTCGTCGGCTGACGAACCGTCCGGATTGGCAACTGGGTTTTCAATTGCTGCATACTTGTCGCGGAACGACTGCAAAATTCCCTTGTAGTTTGCCCAGGTATCTGGCAACGCAATCAGGTTGACTTTTGCTTCCGTAGTGGCTGCATCAACGATGTCAGCTGCTGGGCAGTCTGAAACAATTGCGGCATCGGTTGACTCGGTTGATTCACTGCTTGATCCACAAGCTCCAAGCAAAATGCCTGCAACTGCAAAACCAAGAGCGATTTGTACTCTTTTTGTAACTTTCATGTGTTTTGACATGAGCACAGTCAAGTCAATGGAAAGAAACGGAAGGTGAACTGCGGAGTACCGCTACGAGAAATTCAGCGAAACAATTAGGCAGTTGGAAGAACGTCAACAACCTTGCGGCCACGACGTTCGCCAAACTTCACGCTGCCGTGTGCAAGAGCGAACAAGGTGTCGTCTTTGCCAATGCCAACGTTTTTGCCAGGGTGCACTTTGGTGCCACGCTGACGAATGAGAATTGTTCCAGCGGTGATCTTGGTGCCGTCAAATACTTTGACGCCAAGTCGTTGCGCGTTTGAATCGCGACCGTTTCGTGTAGAACCGCCACCCTTGGTCTTTGACATGATTCAGCCTTTCGCAATGCTGGTGATTTCAATCACCGAATACTTTTGACGATGTCCGAAGCGACGGCGCTGGTTAGTGCGGCGCTTGTAGGTGAAGCCGTCGATCTTTGGACCGGCTGCTTTACCAACGATTTTTGCAGTCACGATTGCCTTGGCCAATTCGCCAGGTGTTGACAATACGGTCGCGCCGTCAACAAGGAGCACCGGGGTGAATTTCACCTCAGCGCCATCTGCTGCATCGAGAAGTTCCACATGGACCTGTTGGCCCTGTGCGACTTTCTCCTGCTTTCCTCCGGTTGCGATTACTGCGTACATAACGGTCTCCTACTCTACCCCTGAACTATCGGGCTTCCCAACTCTGACTAATCCAACATCGACAGGTCGATCATGACCCCGCGACCCTCACAGGTCACACACGGATCGGCGAAGTTAGTCAATAACCCCTCGCCAATACGCTTTCTGGTCATTTCCACCAAGCCAAGCTCGGAAATCTCAAATACCTGCGTGCGCGTTTTGTCGCGCGACAGAGCATCTTTAAATGATTCAAGTACCTTGCGGCGATTCTCGCGAATTTCCATGTCGATGAAGTCGATCACGATAATTCCGCCAATGTCGCGCAAGCGCAATTGGCGAGCAATCTCCTCTGCTGCTTCAAGGTTGTTATGGAACACGGTTTCTTCGAGGTTGGACTTACCAACATTTTTTCCGGTGTTCACGTCGATAACGGTAAGTGCTTCGGTGTGCTCGATGATGAGCGATCCGCCTGATGGTAGCCACACTTTGCGATCAAGTGCTTTACGCAACTGTTCGTGCACACGATGCTGTTCGAACAACGGCAGGCCTTCTTTTTCGGCGTCGTACAGTTCGATGCGGTCAGCGAATTCTGGATTGAATGCGCCGATGTAGTCGCGCACTTCTTCGTACAGTGCAGCATCGTCAATGACGATTCCGCGATAGTCGCTGCTGAACTCTTCACGAATCACGCGAACAGCAAGTGGTGGCTCGCGATACAGCAACGTTGGCGAAGTTGCCTTCTCTGCTTTGGCGCGAATTTCATTCCACTGCTCAATCAATCGAGTGAGGTCGGTGGTGAGCTCGTGTTCGGTGGCGTTCTCTGCTGCCGTACGCACGATAATTCCGTGCTGCTCTGGCTTAATGCGATCAAGAATTCCGCGCAAACGGCGACGCTCGCCTTCTGGCAAACGCTTTGAAATTCCGTACGTACGCGAGTCTGGAATAAGCACGACGAAACGGCCAGGCAACGACACTTCTTGAGTCAATCGACCGCCCTTGGCAGCAATTGGATTCTTCGTAACTTGACACAAAATCATTTGACGCGACTTCAGCACCTGCTCAATGCGCGGGTCTGGACCTTGCTCCACCACGTCGTCTTTGTCGAACTGCACATCGCCGCGATACAGCACTGCATTTTTCTGCGTACCGATGTCGACGAATGCGGCTTCCATACCTGGCAGCACGTTTTGCACACGACCCAAATAGATGTTGCCGTGAATTTGAGTTTCGTCATCGGCTGGACGCGAAACGTAATGCTCAATCAAACTGCGACCTTCGAGCATGGCAACTTGCGTAAATTCCTCACGCACTTGCACACACATCATGTAACGGCCAACTGCTTTACCGTTGCGCTCTTTCCCGCGACGACGCTCAATCAACTCTGCGTCAGTGTCAATTACCGAACTGTCACCGGTGCGGTCTGAAGACTTGCGACGATTGCGACCTCCACGTTTGCCGCCACGACGGTTGCGGCTCTTTGGTTTCGCTTCGGTGTCAGCGGTTGCGGCGGCTGGTTTTGCAGCAGCAGCGGTTGCGGCTGGTGCTGGGCGTGTGTCACCAATTTGTGGCTTGCGCACCAATGCGGCATCTGCAGCTTCTGGACTTGCCATCTTGCCTTCGCGCGGCGGATCTGGAAGCTCCATGTCTTGAGCGGCTGGAACTTCAGCATCTTGGGCAACCGGAACTGCGCGCGGTGGACGAGGCGGACGAGGCTGGCTTGGGCGCGGGGTTTGACCAGGCTCACCGCTTTGTGCGGTCTGACCGTTTTGACCTGCTGCACCCTCAACACGAGTTTTGTTCCGATTGCGTCCGCCACGTTTTCCGCGACGACGCTTTTTTACTCCGCCTGGGGTTCCAGGAGTACGTGGCTGACCAGACTGTGGTGCATCGCCCTGCGGCTGCTCGGGGGTTGGAACCCCTGCGCTCATTTCACTCATTGTGCTTGCTCGTTTCCTGTATTGGATATCGCACCAACGCGGCATCGTTGCCCACACTGTGCAATATCGTCGCGGTCCAGCGCTTCAACCTGCCGCAACGAGGTGTCGCATGCCAGGTTCGAATCGCTATCGCGTGATCGACCTTGGGAGGGGCAAAACGCCCTTCCGT
>CAITUB010000140.1 GCA_903895515.1 uncultured Acidimicrobium sp.
AGCGACACCACGTTGAACCCTGGTGGAGTGCGCATTGGAACTGCAGAGATCTACCGAGTAGTGGAGCAACACGCTGATGTTGTTGAGAGTCTGGTGTTCGGTCAAGATTGGGACAACGACGTGCGCATAGTGTTGCTGGTTCGCTTGGCAGAAAACGCATCGCTTACAGGCGAACTCATTGCAGACCTCAAGCAACGCATTCGAGTTGCGTGCACGCCGCGACATGTTCCCGCTCGTGTGGTGCAAGTTCACGATCTTCCACGAACACGGAGCAATAAGTTGGTGGAATTAGCCCTCGCTGACGCTGTCAATGGCAGACCGGTGAGGAATAGTGAAGCAATCGCGAATCCTGAATGTATTGCAGTCATTGCCGCAATGGATGAACTACGCAGATAACCCCGATAGGCTGACGCCCGACCTTCCGAGGTAGCTCAGCTGGCAGAGCAACGGACTGTTAATCCGTGGGTCGTGGGTTCGATCCCCACCCTCGGAGCGAAAGCTCCCATCACGCGCGCCATCGCGTGAGCAATGCTGTAATGCGGGCCAGTAGCTCAGTGGTCAGAGCAGGGGACTCATAATCCCTTGGTCGTGGGTTCAATCCCCACCTGGCCCACCACTGTGTCCAATATGTAGCGAGCCAATGTTGGCATCGTTTGAATGAGGGTGACAGGCTCGCAGGTATGCAATTTGATGTAGCGGTAATTGGTGGAGGTCCAGCAGGTTCCTCGGCTGCCATCACCGCTGCGCGTGCAGGGTTGCGTGTGGTTCTCGTTGAAAAGGCTCCATACGGTCGCGACAAAGTCTGCGGCGATGGTTTAACTCCGCGCGCGATAGCCGCACTTGATGATCTGAAGATTGACTACTCATTTGCACATCGCATTGATGGCCTTCGCATGATTGCAGGAAAAACTCAACGCGAACTCGCATGGCCAACGACATCACGTTTTCCAAATCATGGCGCTGTGTGGCCGCGACAAAAGTTTGACAATCATCTGCTTGACATCGCCATTTCATCTGGCGCTGAGGTTCGGTTTGAATCCGAAGCGTTGCCGGTGCTTGAAGGAGACCGCGTAGTTGGAGTGCAGGTAGGCAGCGAAGTGTTACGTGCGTCGCTGGTTATTTTGGCAACTGGAGCACAGGGTGCTGCTGCAAAAATGCTTGGCGCTGTTCGCGACCCAGATGAAACGTTTGGTCTAGCGATTCGTGCATATGCGCCAACGCCACGTCATGCCGAGAGACATCTTGAAGCGTGTCTCAGTTTGCGCGACGAACACGGCACACCTGTGCCTGGTTACGGATGGATGTTTCCTGCTGGCGACGGCACCGTGAATATCGGTGTTGGTGCACTCAGCACCATGAAGGGCTTCAAGAAGCTCAATCTCAATACGTTGCTCGACCAGTACGCATCAATTGTGCGCGAACCGTGGTCGCTTGGGGACTATATAGATAAGCCGCGTGCATGGCGCTTGCCAATGAGTTGCGTACGCCGACATGGCCCAGGTTGGGTAGCAGTAGGGGATGCAGCCGGTTTTGTGAACCCGATGAACGGCGAAGGAATTGACTACGCGCTCGAATCGGGCATGCTTGCCATCTCGTGTTTCCTGGCGAACCCAGAAACTGCTCCTAGCGACTACGACTTGCAAGTAGGAGAGCGATTCGACGCATTCCTTCGCACCGGTCGCAGGTTTAGTTTCATCATTGGTCACCCGTGGCTGTTGAAGCCAGGTTTACGTGTTGCTGTCGGTTCACAAGCAGCAGCCGATGTCACGCTTGCGGTGATGGGTAATCTCATCGATTCCTCAACGCCTGGTGCAGCAGGTCGAGTGATGCGATTTGCGGATAATGCGTTGCGTATTGCAGATCCGCTTCTGCGTCGCACCCGTGCAAAGGCGTAAGCCCTCGTTGTCTACAGTTTGCGCATGACTGTTTTGTCGTTGCGCTCGCCACTTGTAGGAACAGTGGTTGCTGTAAAGGTGGTAGCTGGCGATGTTGTATCAGCTGGCACAGAAATCTTGGTCATTGAATCCATGAAAATGGAGCACCCAGTTGTGGCCGAAACATCGTGTCGAATTTCTGCGGTATTGGTAACTATTGGTCAAACCGTGAGCGATGGGGAAGCACTCGTTGAATTTGTTGCCGAGCAGGTTGCACAAACTGGCGCAGTGCAAGAGGTCGAAACTTCAGGGGATCGTGCAGACTTAGCTCAGCTACGACATCGTCAAGCGTTACTGCTTGATGACGCGCGAATCGAAGCAGTTGCAAAACGTCATGCAAGAGGTCAACGCACGGCGCGAGAAAATGTTGCTGACTTAATTGATGAGGGATCGTTCGTTGAGTATGGAGGTTTTGGTGTTGCCGCGCAACGCAGCCGTCGAAGCGAAGAGGACCTGATTGCCAACACTCCCACAGATGGGTTGATTACCGGACTTGCAAAAATCAACTCCGAAATGTTTGGTGCGGAGAACACGAACTGCGCAGTAGTTGCATATGACTACACCGTGCTTGCGGGCACGCAAGGGTTCATTAACCACCGCAAGAAAGATCGCATCTTCGAAGTTGCGAAACGAAACATGACTCCAGTGGTGTTGTTCGCCGAAGGCGGTGG
>CAITUB010000141.1 GCA_903895515.1 uncultured Acidimicrobium sp.
ACACCGCTCAAATACTTCGCACCGAATGACTCGGAGTCAGCACCCCACACGTCTTTGCGACACGTGGTGTTTAGTAGGTCAAATGTTGCTCCAGCAAATGTGTTGCGACTCATGAGATGCGACAGGTTCGGTGCAGCGCCTGAAACGAGGTTTTCGTCTGGGGCTGCAATCACAGGAGTTCCATCTGCTCGCTTCATGCCGTTTACCTGATGGCATCGCGTGCACTGGTTCATAAACACTGCTTCGCCTTCTTTGGCAAGTGTGTTTTCAGCAGGCGAGGTGTATGGCTTCAACTGATTGGCTACCCACTTCGCAAAATCTGCCTTGCTGAGCGCAACTGCTTCCATGCGCATATTGGCATGCGAGAGACCACAGAACTCGGTGCACTGGCCTGCATAAATTCCTGGCTTATCGGCTTCGATTCTGTTCAAGTGAACGCGACCCGGAACAGCATCGCGCTTTCCGTTTAATGCTGGAATCCAGTATGAGTGAATAACGTCGCGACTGGTTTCGCGCAACAACACTTTCGTGCCAGCAGGAATAACCAATTGTCCTGATGAAATGATTGGTTGAGTGATGCCAAATTCGTTTTGTACTGGATAGTCGTATTCCCACCACCACTGCTGTCCAGTGACGTTGATAATCATTTCAGTGTCACTGGTTTTTGCGAGATCAAAGACTGTGCGGAACGTAAATACTCCAACGACTGTCAAAATCAGCGCAGGAATAATCGTCAGCGTGATTTCCAGTGCAGGATTGCCGTGCGACTGATGAGGAATCGGCTGGCCCTTGTCGCGGAACTTAATGACTGCAGTAATTACCGCGGCCGTAACGATGACACCGATGATTCCGGCGACAGCAAACACTGGCTTCTGGAGATCGTCAATTATTTTGGCGTTTGGTCCTTTTGGCTTCCACGTGTCTTGCGGCGCATTGGTTGCACAGCCTGCAAGGAACATGGTGGTTGCAATACCGGTTACTGCTCCAACTACTCGACGACGCATACCCGCAAGCCTATTGACGTTGGTAACTAGGGCGTTAGTTGTGTTTTGGTGTCTCACGGCACAATCACCTCAATGCTTTGTCCGGCAAGTCCTGGAACGGTCAGCGTGAAAGGCTTCCCAGCTACAGCAGGCTTTGGAATATTGAGAATGAGCAATTGTTCCGACCCCTGAGGAATGAGTTGGGTGCACTGCACAACATCTTCATTCACGCCAGCGGTGACCATCTTGCTTCCCAAACTTGCAACCAATCGATATTCCCCATCTGACTTATTACGGAACACGATGTTTGTTGGATTGGATCGTGGGACTGTGATCGTGTTCTGTTGTCCAGCAATTCCTTGTACTAACGCAACAAGTTTTCCGTCAACAAGATCGATATGAGTGTCAACACTCGCTGTTGCAGAAACGCCACCTAGCGGGAGTTTGTCAAAGTGCTCGGACTTTTCAACACCACATTCTTGGTGAACGTAGTGGCCTTCTTCTTTTGCAAGAACGAGTTCTTCACGAACCCCTATTCCGGCACCCGCAATTCCTGCAGCGACAATGCCCACCGCGCCAATAACGCAAATTCCCGTGACAAGCGACCGCTTTAAGTTTGGACGAATAGAGAACAGCACGCCGGCTGCAAGCACGAGCGAACCAAGAACAATAAATGCTGTTGCCCCAACGCTCTTGTTAACTGCAAGCGTTACGCGCGAGAAAGAAAAAATGACTACTCCCAAACCGACGGCAGCAATGACAGGAAATTCAATTGGGTTAAGTAGACGCTTTCGCAATGACGAGTTATATGCGATGTCGCTCGATGCGCGCTCAGACCAACTGAGCACAGTCCATTCGATCAGCGCTGCAAGCAAGGCGACGATTCCAAACAGCGTCACCACCGATGACGTGATAGTTCCAACAAGCAGCAACGTTGCACCAATGGCAGCAATCAATGGCCAAATGGATCCAGTTGGAGCAGCAGTCGATGCCGCAACTCCATCTTCGTCTTTTGCGCCATCGCGTGTCGCAAGCACCAAAGCCGTCAACAATCCAGTTGCGGCCACAAGACCGAATAGCGCGGTTGCTCCAATTGCGGATTCGCCAATCAAGAACATGTAGATGGCAAACGAAACAGCCCCAAGGAAGCTGATCCCGAAGAAGTATTTAGATCCAGTTGAAAACATTGCGCTACCTATTTCTGCACATACACGACGAACCACAACGCAATAAACGCTGTGGTGAGGAAGTACCAATACAAGGCATGTGCGGTGACCACCGCGCGATCGGCAACTCGGCCGCCCAACACGCGAAAGGCTGCTACAAGAGAGAAAGCAACACCCGAACAAATGAGTACAAGCATTGTTCCCGTAATTGCATAGAACATGGTTTGATATGCACCGTCAGCAAGCACTGCTTCCATTTGCTTATAGATGGCTACTTGTGCGTTGATAGCAGCAACGCCGATCAATCCCGTAATGAACAATGCGAGTGTGGTGTGCTGCGCATCTTTACGTGTTGCGGAGTACACCGCCCACTGACCCATAATTGCCGCTATGACCATGGTGATTGCGAGAGTGTTTGTTGCAACTTCTGGAATTTTGAGATCTGCAGGCAGCCAATCGTGGATCATTTTCCCGTTCTTGCCAGCGCGCAATGGAGATGCGTCGCGGAATTTAAACCACACGGCCAACATGCCAAACATCAACATGGTTCCCGCAGCAGCCACTGAGCCCGTTGCAATAAACAGCGGGTGTCGTGCAGCGGTTGTTGGACCTGCTGGCAATACGCGATCAACTGCGGTGGTCATTGTGCACCCCCATCAATCCAAGGATTTCCTGCAACGCGTTCTCCCGTTGCAAAACTTTTTACTGCAACAACAATTGCTGCAATGACACACACTGCAAATAGTGCGTGCCCTGCTGTTGAAACCGTATTCCACAAACTTGCAGGGCCGGAATAATCAAAATCTTTTATCGAATCAGCTTGCTGATCAGCAAAGCCAGCGATGTACATCGGAAGTGCAGCAAACACGGTTGCAACGAAACCAAGTGCACCAATTCCAACTACTGCTTTCGCTGGCAACATGCGGCCCCACAGCGCCGGACCCCAAAACGCAATGGCTGCCCATGCAACAAGCACGGTTCCATAACTGATGTACACGAGCACAGCTTCTTCAAACACTGTCCCTGAAAGATTGGCACTTGATACCAACTGCACTGCATTGCCAAGCATTGCAGTGAGGATCATTCCGCCACCAAGAAACGCAGGAACAAATGGTGCGATCATTTTGATCGAATCAGATTTCAATGCGAGTAGTGCAAGTCCAAGAACAACAACAACGCCAAGAATTGGCAGCAAGTTGAACAATGCATATGGCACGAAGCTCTTTGCTTTATCTGCCAGCGTTCCTGTCCAGGCAAGTCCATGAACATTTTGTGTAACAGAACCGAGCAGTGCAACAGAAATAAGCCCAACACCAACAAACACTCCACCGCGGAGCGGTTGTGCTCGGCGCGCAACAGCAGGCGCAAGTTCGGCGAGTATTCCAACTGCAGGAATGACGTACAAGAACGTTTGTGGTTGTGACATTGACCAACCAAGCCACTTGATGATGCCCATATTTCCGTCAAAGGCAATGCGCGTGTAGTGGTGATCGATCGCTGCATAAATCAATGTTCCCAGGGTTACGGGAAGTGTGAGCACCAAACTTGAAGACCCAATCAATGCCGCCCACGAAAAGGAAGGAACGTCTGCCAAATCTGTTCCTGCTGTTCGTGCACTCAACACAGTTGCAACAACGCTGACTGCTGATGCAAGCAAACCCATAATGGCGAGTGCAAGACCCAAGAGATACAAGTCGACCATCTGCGCGTTACCGCCACCAGGTCCGCCGTTAGCAATAAGCGAACTCAGTACTAATGCGCTGCCAATCGCCCAGAGAAAGAAGCCCAACATGGCATTACGAGCAAACATGACTGACCGCGATCCAATTTGCGTTGGTGCAATAGCAAGTGAGAGGCCGAGCATCAACGGAATCATCACGCCAAATGAAGCGAGCGTCTTTGTCGCAGCAAACAACTGCGTCATCATGCCCTCATTGAATGTCAGCGTCTTGCTGTCGATTCTCTCGAATCCCAGTAGTGATCCAACTCCAACGAATGCGAGAAGCCAGAGTGTGGCAGTACCAATGAAGAGTCGACCGATTCGCTTGTGATCGGTGGTGGTGAGCCAAGCACCCACCGAACCCAGAAAACCTGAGTCGGCAGTGGCCTCGGCACCCAGCGTGGAAGGCAGATTGACCGTGGTCATAACGAACTAGACACTAACAATGGCAGGGGCATGAGCCCGACTTCCCTGCTTTGTGCAATTGTTCCTATCGCAGCAGAACGTCTACGGTCAGCGCAACAAAAATTGCGGTGACGTAAGTAATGGAGAAGGTAAATAGTCGCATCGAACGCTTGGGTGAAGGGTCGCTCCCCAGTTGAATGGCCCCGATGACAAAAGCCACCCCAAATACCAAGGCTGTAACTCCATAAATCCAGCCGAGATCGGCAACAGGGATGAGGACAAGAGTGGAGATCGTGAGTAGCACGGCGTAGACCGTCATCGACCGAACCGTTCGCTCTAATGAGACCACCACCGGCATCATTGGCACACCTGCAGCTTTGTAATCGTCTGCATGTCGAATTGCGAGCGCCCAAAAATGTGGTGGCGTCCAGAGGAAAATGACGACAAACAGTACGACTGGTGCCCATCCGAGTGAGTTCGTTACTGCGGCCCAACCAACTAGTACGGGCATTGCGCCGGCAGCGCCACCAATCACAATGTTTTGTTTACTGGTGCGCTTTAACCACAACGAATAAACAAACACGTAAAACAACGTTGCGGTGACTGCCAAAATTGCTGCAAGCACATTGGCTCCAGCCCACAACACACCAAAAGCCACGATTTCTAGGGCAACTGCGAAAATCATTGCTGCTCGCGGAGTCAATGCACCCGTTACAAGTGGACGATTCTGCGTGCGCACCATGAGCTTGTCGATATCGCGATCGATATACATATTGATCGCATTAGCTCCACCCGCGGCGAGCGTTCCACCAAAGAGCGTGACCGCCATTAATTGAATCGATGGCCAACCCTGCTTGGCAAGCACCATCGTCGGCACCGTTGTCACGAGTAACAGCTCAACGACCCGCAGTTTCATTAAGGCGATGTAGGAACCGATTCGCGATGATGGTGCTGCGCCTCGAGACTTATGACCAAAAAACCGTGATGGAATTACTGGTCGAACGTCGAGAGCCACAGGCTTAGGCTACGGCGCTCAATGTGTGGCTACCAATCGGAGCATTGCCGTGTGCAAGCAGAACACACCGTGATTCACGGCAGAATGTCCATGTGCCAATACACCCTGCAGCGAATACTGACGTGCGACCAACTGAGGTTGTTGACCCCGGCACAGATATTGCACCCGATACCGACCGCCCATGGATTGTGCTTGTGTGGAACGACCCAATCAATTTGATGTCGTATGTGACTTTGGTCTTACAGAAGCTGTTTGGGTACAGCCTTGAAAAGGCAACGGAATTAATGCTCGATGTTCACAATAAAGGGCGAGCAGTAGTTTCGTCCGGCACGCGGGAACATACCGAGTTCGATGTGTACCGACTTCACGAACATGGACTATGGGCAACAATGCAACGAGAAGACGCTTAGTCGTGGCACGCAAAAGCAAAGGTCCTGTGACACGGATCGATGCATTGTCATATTCACTCAACATTGACGCACAAGACCGAACGACGCTGAATGCTCTTCTTGATCAATTGCGTGACGTATTAATGAATGACTCATCAAGCGACATTGCTCGTCGACTCTTCCCTGCCGCATATCACCAAGACGAGCAGCATGAACAGGAATACCAGCGACTCATGCGCGATGAATTGTTGTCCTCACGGCTTGCATCGCTCTCGCTCACTTCATCAATACTTGAGCGCGAAACGACTACCAACAACATTGTGCTTACGGCCGATGAGCTCGATGCACTGATGCGCTCCATTAATAGTCTGCGGCTTGTCCTTGGCACCTTGCTCGATGTTGATGAAGATGAGTTCGAAGCACACCTGGTCGAAGATGACCCTGGGTATGGCCAATATCAGCTGTATTCATATCTGGGTTGGCTTTTGGACTGGATCGTGACCGCCCAGACCGAATTCAATTAGCGGGGGGAATTCACGCAGTCACTGGTAGATTTCTAGGGCTCTTCCAACTAAATATTCGTCCATGCCCCCATCGTCTAGTGGCCTAGGACACCACCCTTTCAAGGTGGCGGCACGGGTTCGAATCCCGTTGGGGGTGCAAAAGTAATACGTACATAAACACGATCAATCGTGAAGCGTTCATAACGAACACTTCACACCATTGGTCCCGTGGTGAAGTTGGAGTTCACGCCGCCCTGTCAAGGCGGAGGTCGCGGGTTCGAGTCCCGTCGGGACCGCTGAGTAGTGCTTGCACTTCTCAAGGTCGGGTAGCTCAGTAGGCAGAGCATGCGCCTGAAAAGCGCAGGGTCACCGGATCGACGCCGGTCCCGACCACAAGAGTTTGTTTAGTTGGAAGAGCAGTTATTCAGGGCGTATGCGCACGAGTGTCTCTTGCGCAATGGTTGCAATATGTGTGCCGTCTTGAGCAAACACATAACCAGACGTAAGTCCTCGCGCGCCATTGAAGTTCACGCAGCTCATTTCATAGAGATGCCACTGTGACGCAATCGATGGTCGATGAAACCACACGGTGTGATCCAGGCTTGCGCTAAACCTTCGGCCATCATTGCTTGCACGCGTAATTTCAGGAATGCCTTCAATCACGCTTTCGTTTGGTAAGTCGTCAGATAAGTATGCAATCGCGCAACGATTCAATAACTCGTTACCAAGCGGCAAGTCTTTCGCGCGTAACCACGCGGCAACATGTCCGGTGCCCTGCCTATTCACACCACGCAGTTCAGTTGCTGGAATGGTTCGCCGTTCTAAAAATGTGCTCCACGAAGACTCTTCAATTGAATCTGGAAGTGGAAGGTCGGGTTGTGGATGAACCAACTGTTCATTGAGTGAATCTTCTTGTACTTGAAACGACGCTTCAAGATTCAAGATCGCGCCGTCTTGTTGCCGGGCAACAACACGACGCGTTGTAAAACTCTTGCCGTCGCGAATTCGGTCCACCTCGTATCGAACGGGTTGAGTGTTGTCGCCTCGGCGAATGAAATATGCGCGAAGAGAATGCGGCAATAATTCAGGACTTACGGTGTATGCAGCTGCACGCAGCGCTTGCGCCACGATGTGTCCTCCGAACAGACCACCCCACGGGTATTCGTGGCCTTCGCCAACGAATACATCTGGCCCATGCGGGGCTAAATCAAAGAGCTGTTCGAGGTTCACTGCGAATAGTTGTTGGAATTATTCGACAGTGAGAACAAACACGACCTCTTCCGAGATGTGGCTTTCAATATCGAACGTTCCAGCATTAGATGCGACAAATTCGATTACTGATTCTTGACCCATAGCCATTTCGCCAGTAGTGAGGTCGTACCCGTGGACATGAATTTCATCAGGTCCATTTGGGTTAATCAAAGTAATCCGCACAGATGAACCGAGGGGCACGGTTTGCATCATGTCTGGTCCCGTGTTTTCGCCAACAATCAAGCTGATTTCGACAACGTT
The DNA here is from genome assembly GCA_903895515.1 of uncultured Acidimicrobium sp. Lineage (GTDB taxonomy): Bacteria > Actinomycetota > Acidimicrobiia > Acidimicrobiales > Ilumatobacteraceae > UBA3006. The sequence goes on from CAITUB010000141.1 coordinate 7,694, forward strand.
TCCTGCGGCCACTGCAGTATCTGATGTTTCATTTGCAACGGTGGTGTCCGATGACGATGAGGACGAACATCCGGCAAGAAGCGCAACGGTTACTGACATACCAATAAGTATTTTTTTCATGATCCAAACTCAAATCCAAGGTCGGGGGCGGTAAGCATTGGAACATAGGGTACACCCGCACTCCGTGCCATCTCGGCACATGTTCCACCACGATCAACGATCACAGAAATAAATGCGGGGATTGCGCCAAACTCGCGCACTGCATCTACTGCTTCAAAAATGGATAGCCCTCGTGTCACGGTGTCTTCCACAATTGCCACACGATCACCAGGTTGTAACGCACCAGCAATACGTCCGGTTACACCATGATCTTTTGATTCTTTGCGCACACTAAAACTGCGCAAGTTTCTTCCTTGTGTTGCAACAACAGCAGCAATGCCATAAGCAACTGGGTCTGCACCCATGGTGAGTCCACCTATCGCATCAATGTCTGCTGGAAGAATTTCCATCGCAACAGCAGCAACCAGCAAAATTCCCTCTGGTCTACATGCGGTTTGTTTGGTGTCAAGAAACCATGAACTTGCGCGACCTGACTTCAACGTGAAGTTTCCTGTTTTCAGCGAATGAGTTAGCACGTGCTGACGCAGTGCTTCGCGCTGTGGGTCTAAGCGTGGAAGATCGCTCACTACGAATGTGCAATTCGTGCAGCGGCATCAAACGTCTTGCTGGTGTGCACAAGCGAACGACGCAAGTCGAACGCATCATCGAGCTGTTTGCTCGACAGCGTTACGCGTGTGTCGTTTTCTAACACCGTACGCAACTGCTGACGCTGGCTCCATGCCGATGCAGCATCTTCTTGCACGATGCGGTATGCGTCGTCGCGTGACAGACCAGAATCTACGAGTGCAAGCAACACGGGTTGAGAAAACACCACGCCAAAACTGCTTGACAGATTGTCCAACATACGTTGAGTATCTACTTCGAGGTTTTCAAGCACTCGGGTCAGTCGCTTGGTTACGTAATACGCAAGCATTGCTGAATCGGGCAACACAATGCGCTCTGCAGAAGAATGTGAAATGTCGCGCTCATGCCACAACGCAACATTTTGCAGACCTGTTTGCAAGTTTGAACGCAGCACACGCGATAATCCCGTAAGAGTTTCTGCAGAAATCGGATTTCTCTTGTGCGGCATTGCCGAACTGCCTTTTTGTCCGGCTTTAAAACCTTCACGAACTTCACTGACTTCTGTTCGTTGCAAATGCCGCAATTCAACGGCGATTGCTTCGATAGTTGAACCAAGTGATGCGCATGCCCACAAAAACTCTGCGTGACGATCGCGCGCAACCACCTGCGTTGCCGGAACGGCAACCAGTCCGAGCGATTTAGCTACATGTGCTTCTACATCGGGGCTGATATTTGAATATGTTCCAACCGCACCAGACAACTTGCATACGGCAATTGCTTCGCGCGCTGCGCGCATGCGCGACCGATCACGATCGACCTGCAATGCCCAGAGCGCAACCTTTGCACCAAAAGTTGTTGGCTCGGCATGGATGCCATGCGTTCGACCAATCATCACGGTGTCCCGATGTAGTTGTGCCAACTCCTGCAGTTTTGCGATGAGTTCATTCATTGCGCCAAGGATGAGTTCTGCGCCGTCTTTCAACATCCAACACCATGCGGTGTCGACAACGTCGGTGCTTGTTAGTCCGTGGTGAATCCACGCACCAGCTGGCATGCCAATGGCTGCTTGCACCACATCAACAAAAGCAGCAACGTCGTGGTCAGTTACCAGTTCGCGTTCGGCAACATTTCGAACAAATGTGTCATCAACAAGCGGAGCCTTTGCCCGGCATGTCTGTGCATCGGGTTGTGGGACTACGCCAAGTTTTGCTTGTGCTTCAGTTGCAAGAAGTTCAATTTCCAAATAGCGCGCGAACTTCGACCGATCGGAAAATATCTCGGCTATTTCAGGAAGTGAATACCGCTCGATCATGCACGCACCACACAAGAATCGCGTTCTGGACCAACACCAATAATGCTCACTGGTACCCCCACGTATTTCTCAACAAGTTCAACAACGGCTTGCGCGCGAACAGGTAACTGATCGTATGTGCGACATGCACGAATTTCTTGTTTCCAACCTGGCAAGTCCACATATGTTGGTGTTATCTCGCCTAACAATTCGCTGTCATCGGGATAACCATCAAGCGGTGCACCATTGAGCGAATAGCCCACGCACACTCGTACTTCATCAAACGTGTCCAAAACATCAAGTTTGGTGAGTGCAATTTCGGTGAGCGAATTAATTCGCACTGCATGCCGAAGCATCACCAAATCGAGCCAACCCGGACGTCGACGTCGCCCCGTCACCGTTCCAAATTCATGTCCAATGTCAACAATTTTGTCCCCAAGTTCGCCGATAAGTTCGGTAGGAAAAGGTCCAGAGCCAACACGAGTGGTGTATGCCTTTGCAATGCCAACCACTCGCGAAATCTGTCGTGGCCCAATTCCTGTTCCTGCACACGCACCGCCAGCAGTTGGGTTAGACGAAGTAACAAACGGATACGTTCCATGATCGAGATCGAGGAATGTCGCTTGCGCTCCCTCTAACAACACGTTGTTGCCCGCTTCAATCGCTTTATGCAGGGCGTTCACGGTGTCTGCTACGTATGGCTGCAACCGTGTTCCAAGTTCGGTGAACTGAATAACCATTGCTTCAACATCAAACGTTTCTCCACCGAGTGCAACAAGCATCTCTCGCGCCGCAGTTGCACGCTCGCGAACAAGTTGCGCAAATGCTGGAATGTCACGCACCATGCCAACTCGTAATCCAACGCGAAGAGCTTTGTCGGCATACGCAGGTCCGATTCCCTTGAGCGTTGTGCCGATCTTTGCATCGCCCAATTTGGACTCATGCAACGCATCAAGCAGTTGGTGCCACGGAAAGATGAGTTGAGCCAAACTCGACACCATTAACTTGCTGCACGAAATTCCGCGACTCTCGAGTGAATCGATTTCCTTAAACAGCGTTGGCAAATCCACAACAACGCCGTTGCCAATTACGGGAGTGACATGTGGATACAACACACCACTTGGAATAAGTTGCAGCGCATATCTCTGATCACCGACGACAACCGTGTGTCCCGCATTGTGACCACCTTGATAGCGAACAACATGTGAATGTGTTTCCGCTAGGAGGTCAATGACTTTGGCCTTGCCCTCATCACCCCATTGGGTACCGACGACTACTGCTACGGGCATGCAACGCTCCTGAAGTTGTGGGGAACGTAATCAGATCATACTGTGCCCAGCGCAAAGCGCCTCTGCCGACTGGCGGTTATGCCAGTTCGAGGCGTTGTGCCGAAATATTCAATGCGTCGTTCACCACATCGACCACGATGGAGTCGCCTTCGCTGGCTTTGCCCTCGAGAATGAGCAATGCAGCCGAGTCACCAATGGTCTTTTGGATCAACCGCTTCAAGGGGCGTGCGCCATATTCGGCATCAAAACCCTGTACCGCGAGCATGACTCGAGCTGTTGGTGTAACTGCAAGCACAATCCGACGTTTTGCCAGCCTCTCAATGAGATGCTCCAGTTGAATGTCAACAATTGCTCCCATGTCGTCTTGAGTGAGCGACCGAAAGCGCACGATTTCATCGATGCGATTCACGAATTCCGGCTTGAAATACTCAATCGGTTCGCCTTTTAAGTTGCTCGTCATGATCAACACGGTGTTCGTGAAGTCAACTGTTCGTCCTTGACCGTCAGTGAGACGTCCATCGTCCAACAGTTGCAGCAACACATTGAAAACTTCGGGGTGTGCTTTCTCAATTTCATCGAGCAGCACCACGCTGTATGGGCGACGGCGAACGGACTCGGTGAGTTGCCCGCCTTCTTCGTAGCCGATGTATCCAGGAGGTGCTCCAATGAGTCGGCTCACAGAATGCTTTTCCATGTACTCCGACATATCAATTCGCACTAACGACTTTTCATCGTCAAAGAGAAATTCGGCAAGTGCTCGCGCCAGCTCGGTTTTTCCAACGCCAGTTGGTCCAAGAAACATAAACGAACCAATTGGTCGATTCTCATCCGACAATCCTGCACGACTGCGCCGGATGGCATTCGCTGTTGCCGTCACCGCAGCATCTTGACCAATCACTCGGCGATGCAGCAAGTCTTCAAGGTGCACAAGTTTTTGCATCTCGCCTTCCATGAGTTTGGTTACGGGAACACCTGTCCACTTCGCAACGACTTCAGCAATGTCTTCTGCGTCTACTTCTTCTTTCAGCATTCGAGTTGATGACTGCAGCACGTCGAGTTCATGAGTTGCCTCTGTAATGCGTCGTTCAATTTCGGGAATGCGTCCATAACGAATTTCAGCGGCCTTCTCGAGATCGGTCTCGCGTTCCACTTGACCGCGCAATGTTTCAAGTTCTTCTTTAAGCGAACGAATTGCACTGATCGCTTGTTTCTCGGCGTCCCAGTGCACTTTCATTTCATTCGTCTGCTGTTGCAATTCAATCAATTCGTCATTCAAGATGCGCAGACGTTCTGTAGATGCCGAGTCCGATTCTTTTTCTAACGCAACGCGTTCAATTTCCAGTTGCAGAATTCGGCGATCAATGACGTCGATCTCAGTAGGCAACGAATCAATTTCAATTCGTAACTTGCTTGCAGCCTCGTCCATGAGGTCAATTGCTTTGTCGGGAAGAAATCGATTGGTGAGATACCTGTTTGACAACACTGCAGCACTCACGATGGCGTTGTCTTGAATGCGAACGCCATGATGCACTTCGTAGCGTTCTTTCAAACCGCGCAAAATGGCAATGGTGTCTTCGACCGTTGGTTCACCAACAAATACCTGTTGAAAGCGACGCTCAAGCGCAGCATCTTTTTCCACGTACTTGCGATATTCATCAAGAGTTGTGGCTCCAATCATGCGTAGCTCACCTCGGGCGAGCATTGGCTTAATCATGTTGCCGGCATCAATTGCACCCTCTGCGCCACCAGCGCCAACAAGTGTGTGAATTTCATCAACGAAGGAAATGATTTCGCCATTGGCATCGGTGATTTCTTTGAGCACTGCTTTCAACCGCTCTTCAAACTCTCCGCGATATTTTGCTCCTGCCAACATGGCGCCAATGTCAAGTGAAACAAGACGCTTGTTCTTTAAACCTTCCGGTACGTCACCGCTTGCAATGCGTCGTGCAAGCCCTTCAACAATGGCCGTTTTGCCAACACCTGGTTCGCCAATGAGAACAGGGTTGTTCTTCGTGCGACGTGACAGCACTTGAATCACACGGCGAATTTCTTCGTCGCGTCCAATGACCGGATCGATCTTCCCATCGCGTGCGCGTTGTGTGAGATCAACTCCATATTTTTCTAGCGACTGAAACTGCTCTTCAGGGTTTTGTGATGTAACCCGATGCGAGCCACGCACATCGCGTAACGCTTGAAGCATTTCTTCACCACTCACTCCTACTCGCGTGTGCAATGCCAGAATTATGTGCTCGACAGAGAGATAATCGTCGTGTAAGTCTTTTTGACTTTGTTCTGCTGCGGCAAAGACTTGCGATAATTCGCGACTCATTCGCGGCTCGCTACCACCATGCGCACGTGGCATTCCATTAACTGCAACCTCAGCACGGTCATGGAGCATCGAAGCAGCAATACCGAGTTTTGCCAACAATGCCGGCACAACTGTGTCAGTTTGACTCGTCAGCGCAATCAGAACGTGATCGGGGGTCAGTTCTGGGTTTGAGTTTGTTGTGGCCAACTGCATTGCTGCAGCAATGGCCTCATTGGTTTTTGTTGTCCATTTCTTTGGATCAACCATGATTACTTACCTCTTGTCTTTAAAGATTGAGGGCGTACGACCAAACAAAGTGATTGCTTGGTGCAGAGGAACGAGTTCGTTGCTTTCGCGCTGGTGACGAGCAAGAGACGTCACTTCAGTTCGCAATTGTTCAACTTCATGTCGCAAACGAATGACTTCAGATTCAAGTTCAAAAACCTGGCGAATGCCTTCAAGATTCATTCCTGTATTTGCAAGTTCGGCAATACGTTGCAGTCTGCGAATATCTGCATTGCTGTAGCGACGATTTCCACCACTGGTGCGCGCAGGTTGTAGAAGGCCACGGCGCTCATAGATACGCAATGTTTGGGGGTGAACTCCTGCAATTTCTGCTGCTACTGAGATGACGTAGACGGCGTGTGTTTCACGTTCCATTACGAACTCCGTTTCACTGAAGTGGCAAGTTGGATGATTCGATCACGTGGTGAATCTGTAGAGGCGCTCTGTAGCGATTCGACCGCTTGTCGCTCGTCATCGTTCAGCTCTGTCGGTACAGCCACGTCGACGGTGACAATGAGATCACCATGAGTTTTTGCGGATTCAATCCCTTTGTTTTTCACACGATGCCGAGAGCCGCTTTGAGTTCCAGCCTTGAGACGCAGTTTCACCGTTGACCCATCAAGAGTGGGAACGTCAATGTCTGCTCCAAGCACTGCTTCGCTGAAAGAAATGGGAAGCCGAACCGTGAGGTTGTTTCCGTCGCGAGCAAATACGGGGTGCGCTGCAACATGGCACACCACAAATAGATCGCCTGCTGGCCCACCATTTTTTCCTGGTGCGCCACGACCCTTCAGTCGAATTTTTTGACCATCGTCTACTCCGGCGGGAATACGCACGTTTACTTCGCGCGGACGCATTTCCACACCCGAGCCGCGACACCCAACACATGGTGCTTCGATGATGTTGCCACGACCATTGCACCGTTGGCATGGACTTGAAAATGCAAACACACCTTGGTTGTCATCCACCACTCCGCGACCGCGACATTGGCCGCATGGTTTAGGAGTAGTTCCTGGACGGGCGCCCGAACCATGACAACTAGAACATGGTGATTCCGCTGTGAGATGAAGCGATGTGGTGATGCCCTCTACGGCTTCAGCGAAACCAAGCGAAAGCGTGGCTTCAATATCGCCACCTCGTTGTGGACCTGCTGGATTACGTCGGCGACCGCCGCCAAACATTTGGCCGAACAAGTCGCCAAGGCCTTCGCCACCAAAATCGTTTTGGTCGAATCGAAAGCCACCTGCGCCGCCGCCAAACGAAGATGGACCTTGTCGTCGCACATCGTCGTATTCCTTGCGCTTTGTTTCATCGCCGAGCACGTCATAGGCGGCTGATACTTCTTTGAACTTTTCTTCTGCAGCCGCATTGTTTGGATTGGCGTCAGGGTGAAACTGGCGAGCGAGTTTGCGATACGCCTTGGTGATGTCTTTTGCAACTGCAGTTTGAGTAACGCCGAGCACCGCGTAGTAGTCCTTTTCAAACCACTCGCGTTGCATGTTTATCCCTTGACCTTGACCATCGCTGCGCGAAGCACGCGGCCCTTCCAGCGATAACCCGTGCGCAGTACTTCAAGGACTACCGGCTCTGAGCCATCACCTTCTTCGTGCATCACTGCATCGGCCAGCGCTGGGTCAAACGGTTGTCCCGCTAGATCCAACGCTTCAAGGCCTTGTTTTTGCAATGCACCAATAAGGGAAGACCAGACTTGCTCTACTCCTTCAACACCGTGAGCTACTGCTGCTTCACATGCGTCAAGTACCGGCAACAACTGTTCAACCAGCTTGCCGAGTGCACGATCAAGTTCGTCGCCCATTTGCGAAGCAGCGCGCTTGCGATAATTCTCGAAGTCCGCCTGCACTCGGAGTGCGATGTCTTTAAATTCGTCGCGCTCCTTCAAAACGTCGTCGATAGTGACTTCGGTATTCGAAGTCGCACCTTCAACAATGATTTCCTGCGTGGAGTCTGACGATTCAGACTCCACGACAAGATCTTCGTGTGATTCGCTCATGATGTCGTAGCCGTCGACTTATTTCTCGTCGACGATTTCGGCATCAACGATGTCGTCATCGCTGCCCGCGGCCTGGCCGCTTGCCGATGTGCCCGCTGCGTTGGTGTCGCGTGCTGCTGCCTCATACAACTTTTGGCTAAAGGCTTGGCTTGCAGTCATCAACTTTTCAGTTGCTGTCTTGATCGCTTCGTTATCCGAACCATTAAGAACAGTTTTCAATTCGCTCAATGGGCCTTCAACTGCGGTGCGTTCTTCTTCGGTCACCTTTTCACCTTGTTCGCGCAACACCTTCTCGGTTTGATACACAAGCGAGTCAGCGTTGTTGCGAATTTCGGCTTCTTCACGGCGCGAACGATCCTCTTCCGCGTGTGCTTCGGCGTCTTTGACCATCTTGTCAATGTCATCTTTGTTCAATGACGACTGGCCCGTGATGGTCATGGACTGTTCCTTGTTCGTTGCACGATCTTTTGCAGAAACATGCACAATGCCGTTGGCGTCAATATCGAAGGTCACTTCAATTTGTGGCACGCCGCGCGGTGCTGGTGGCAAATCAACAAGCTGGAATTTGCCCAGCGTTTTGTTGTAGCTGGCCATTTCGCGCTCGCCTTGCAACACGTGAATTTCCACAGATGGCTGCATGTCGTCAGCAGTGGTGAACACTTCGGTGCGTCGTGTTGGGATGGTGGTGTTGCGTTCGATCAACTTGGTCATGACGCCACCCTTGGTTTCAATACCAAGCGACAGTGGAGTGACGTCGAGCAACAACACATCTTTCACGTCACCGCGTAATACACCGGCTTGCACCGCTGCGCCTACTGCAACAACTTCGTCCGGGTTCACTGTGCGGTTTGGTTCTTTGCCTGTCATTGACTGCACGAGTTCTTGTACAGCTGGCATGCGGGTTGAACCGCCCACCATGATGACGTGATTGATTTGTCCCTTTGACAAGCCGGCATCGGTAATTGCTTGCTCGAATGGCTTGCGGCAACGCTCGATGAGATCTGCGGTCATTTCTTGAAACTTTGAACGCGTCAACGTTTCATCCATGTGCAATGGGCCAGCTGCAGTTGCAGTGATAAACGGCAAGTTGATTTGCGTTTGCTGGGTTTGCGACAACTCGATCTTTGCTTTTTCAGCAGCTTCCTTCAAGCGTTGAGTAGCCATGCGGTCTGCAGCAAGATCAACGCCGTGTGCAGCCTTGAACTGTTGCACCATCCAGTCGATGATGCGTTGGTCCCAGTCGTCACCACCAAGATGCGTGTCACCGTGGGTGCTCTTTACTTCAAACACGCCGTCGCCAATTTCAAGAACACTCACGTCGAATGTTCCTCCACCAAGGTCGAACACCAAAATAGTTTCGTCTTCGCTTCCCTTTTCGAGGCCGTACGCAAGTGCTGCAGCAGTTGGTTCGTTAATAATGCGCAACACTTCAAGACCCGCAATTTGTCCGGCTTCTTTTGTTGCCGTGCGTTGTGCGTCATCGAAATATGCAGGCACCGTAATAACGGCTTGAGTAACGGTGTCGCCCAAATATGCTTCGGCGTCGCGCTTCAACTTCATGAGGATGCGCGCACTGATTTCCTGTGACGTGTACTGCTTGCCATCGATGTCTTCGCTCTTCCAGTTTTCGCCCATGTGGCGCTTCACGCTGCGGAAAGTGCGGTCGGGGTTGGTGATGGCCTGGCGCTTGGCTACTTCTCCGACCAATACTTCGCCGGCTTTTGAAAAGGCCACGACCGATGGGGTGGTGCGTGAACCTTCAGAGTTCGGGATGACAACCGGTTCGCCTGCTTCAAGGACTGCCACTACCGAGTTGGTGGTTCCGAGGTCGATTCCTACTGCTTTTGCCATGATGATTGCTCCTTAAATGGGTATTGCTTTGGGGTGATGGCTTAAATAATACGAGGCACAAACGAACTTGCCAACCCGTGCACCACAAAAGTTGAGTCTTAAACACTCAACATTTGTCACACCGCCTTTTGGGGGGTAAATACCCGTGAAATCCCCTCTGCGCCTACCATCTAGACCATGACCGGCACCCTTGTCCTTCTTCGTCATGGCCAAAGCACATGGAATGAGCTCAATCTGTTCACGGGTTGGCATGACGTGGAACTGACCGATCAGGGAGTGCGCGAAGCAGGCGCTGCAGGGGTCACCATGAAAGAAGCAGGGCTGACCTTTGACATCGCCCACACCAGCTTGTTACGCCGGGCAATCGAAACCAATCAGCTGGCGCTGTCTGCGATGGGTCTCGATATTCCTATTGAACGCTCGTGGCGACTGAACGAACGCCACTACGGCGCACTCCAGGGTTTGGACAAAAAGGAAACCACGCTTCGCCATGGCGCCGAACAAACCATGATTTGGCGCCGCAGCTTCGATGTCCCACCACCGCCAGTTGATGCAACAAGCCCAGAACACCCGGCAAATGATCCTCGTTATCAACAGTTAATTGTGCAAGGACTTGACGTTGCGTTGCTTCCCGCAACTGAATGTCTGGCCGACGTATTAGTACGTGTGTTGCCGTATTGGAACGACGTCATCACTCCCCAGTTGCGTGATGGAAAAAATGTTCTGGTCACCGCCCATGGCAACTCGCTTCGTGCACTCGTGATGCACCTTGAAAACATTTCGCGCGATGACATTGTGGAGTTCAATATCCCCACGGGCGTCCCCCGCCTCTACGAACTGTCTGATGCTCTTGCTGTGAAGTCGGTGAAATACATGGGAGACCAGGAAGCAATCGCCGCGGCCGCCGAAGCCGTTGCAAAACAAGCATCTGGCAAACCCTGAACAGTCTTTGCCCGCTCCCTACTGCGGAGTAGCGTAAGTTGCGCATGAATACGACTAACACACCTTCAGAGACCGCAGCTGTAAAGCAAAAAGGTCTCAAGCCTTACCAACTGTCCATTGCTCTCGGCGTAGGTATCGCCGCGTTCACCATGATCTCGGGAATCATCCCGCACCTCGTGCATTGGCATAACGATTCACCAATTCAACGCGAAGTGTTCGAAGGAATTCCTGGCTACCTCCAGATTGCGTTTTACACCATCATTCCTGCGCTGTTGGTGTGGGGCTCGCTGCAGTTTGCTGATCGCATACGCAACTGGGAACGCGGTGCACCTGATCGCCGAAAGACAACGAAAAAGAACTTCAAACAACGCCTTGCTGACTACCGCGCAGGCGTATACATGCGCACACTGCTTCGCGACAGTGCAGCAGGCCTCATGCACTCCATGATGTATTTCGGTTTCTTGGTACTTCTTGGTGTAACCACCGTTTTAGAAGTCGATCATCAATTGCCGCCAGCGCTGAAGTTCTTGCACGGTGATGTGTACCGCGCATATGCAGCAGTTGGTGACATTGCAGGAATCGTGTTTACCAGCGGTGTGATCTGGGCGATCATCCGTCGCTACGTACAGCGCCCATACCGCATTCGTATTAAGTCCAAGCCAGAGCACGCCATTGGTCTTGGTGTACTTCTTGCTATCGGAGTAAGTGGATTTGGTTCTGAAATGTTCCGCATCGCCGAATCACAGGCAGCGGGAATCAATATGGACCACGAAAAGTGGAGCGTGCTTGGTTACCCACTCGCCCAACTTGTGAATGGTTGGTCGGAATCAACGCTCAACACGATGCACCAGGTGCTGTGGACATCGCGCGTACTTTCCTTTATTGCCTTCCTCATCATTTTGCCGATCACCATGTTGCGCCACATGTTCACCTCACCGTTGAACATGTACTTGAAGGATCGCGAGCGTCCAAAGGGCGCAATGA
>CAITUB010000142.1 GCA_903895515.1 uncultured Acidimicrobium sp.
AATTTCACTGACGCTACAATCAGTATTGGCATCACGAGCAAAGCAACGATTGTCAGTTGCCAGCTCAACGCAGCAAGAAGCACAAGCGCGAACACCACAAGCATTCCTGCCGCCAGAAATTGCAGAAGCCCAAACTGAACCAGTTCAGCCATCGACTCAATGTCTGCTGTCATTCGTGCAACTAACACACCAGCCTTATTGCGGTCATAGAACGCCATGCTCTGTCGTTGCATTTGACGAAATACAGCAAGGCGCAATACTCGCAAGAAGGATTCGCCAGTTCGGTTCAAGTACAAAAACTGAGCTCGACCAAACACATATGCCACAAGCGCGACCACAAGGTAAATGCCCACTGAAACATTGAGCGAGGTTGGGTTCTTGCCACGAATGCCCAAGTCGATACCTCGACGCACAAGCAATGGCCCCGCAAGCGCACAGACTGTAGTCACACATACACACGCAAATGCGATGTACATCGTTTTGCGAAATGGTGCAGCCATTTTCAATACCCGACCGATAACGGTTCGTGCTTGCGCCCTACTGATCTTGTCTTCATCGGTCACGCCACCCTGTGCCCACATGTCAGTTCACCTCCTTATCCACTGAATCAACATTGCTCATATTCGCAAGCACTTCGTGATAGCGGGCGTTGGATGCAACCAGTTCATCGTGTGCACCAATAGCGGCAACTTTCCCATTGTCAAGCAAAATCACACGATCGGCAAGTGCGATTGTTCCTGGTCGATGGGCTATCACGATGGTGGTGCGACCAGTCATCACAGTTTTCATTGCCTCGCGAATTTCGCCTTCTTTGCTTGGGTCAACCGCACTTGTCGCATCATCCAAAATCAATACTCTCGGGTTTGCAACTATCGCTCGCGCGATAGCAATTCGCTGGCGTTGCCCACCCGACAATGAAAACCCTCGCTCACCAATAACGGTGTCGTACCCACCAGGTAGTCGAAGGATGAAATCGTGTGCTCCAGATAACTTTGCTGCACGTTCAATATCGGCACTGCTCGAATTCGGTTTAGCAAACGCAATATTGTTACGCACCGAATCGTTAAACAACACGGTGTCCTCAAACACGAGCCCAATTTGTTGTCTCAGGTCAGACAACTTCAATTTTCGAACATCAATCCCATCAATGAATACGTGACCGCTCTGCGTGTCATAGAAGCGCAGCAACAATCGAGCAATCGTGGACTTGCCAGATCCTGTTGCCCCAACAATGGCAATGCTCTCGCCACCTTTAATCTCCACACTGAAGTTGCGTAGTACTGGAAAGTCTGAGTTGTAACCAAACACCACTTTGTCGAACTTCACTGCACCAAGAGTCTCTTGTGAATTTGTAGGTAATTGCTTCGGCTGTGCTACCTCAACTATTTCCGATTTCGTTGCCATTACTTCATTAATGCGCACAAGCGCAGCAGCAGCGCGCTGACCAAGAGCAACGATCATGCCGATGTTGCGCAGTGGCCAAATGAGCAATGTCAGATACACGTTGAACGCGACCAAATCACCAATGGAGAGATCGCCGTTCAACACTCGGTGACCACCGACGCCCAATACTGCAACTAATCCAAGAGCTGGAAGCACATCGATAGCAGGCATGAAACTTGAACGGATTCGCGCAGCCTTCATCGACTCGCGCAAAATATCGTCAGCTTCCTTTTCTAGTTTTTCAAACTGCACCTGCTCGGCGCCGAAACCCTTCACCACGCGCACACCAGAAACGCTTTCCTCAACCACGTTTGCAAGTTGAGCTTGTTCGGCTTGCACTGCAATAGATGCGGGATGAATTCGGTGACTAAATCGCCGTGCTGCCAAATTGACAAACGGCAATGGAATAAGCGCGACTACCGCCAAAATGGGGTCGGTAATGAACAGAATTGTTGTGACTGCAAAAATTTGAATCACATTCGACAACGTGATGGGAATCATCACGATGAACCCCTGAATTTGCATGAGGTCGCTCGAGGCTCGACTCATTAACTGTCCTGTTTGAGCCTTGTCGTGATATCCAATGTCCAAATTCAACACATGCGCAAACAAGCGCTCACGAAACTTCATTTCCGCCCAACGGCTTTCGCGAAATGCGATGTACCGGCGCATGCCAGAGAGCACTCCTGTCAGCACCCCGAGTCCGCCAATAATCAACGCCCATCGCAACAACGGACCATTCTTTTCAATACCGTCGTTGATGGCGTATTTCGTCATCTGTGGCACTGCAACTTTGAACGACGCCCACAAAATGCCCACCAATGCACCGAGCAGCAAATTGCGACGCTGCATTCTCAGTGCTGCGCGCAACAACCTCCAGCCTTCGCTGCGTTGTGACTCCTCAAATTCCAGTCGCGTCGCAACTTCAGAATCGGACTCAATGGACGTCATGGTGATTCCGGTGAATCAGCCGGCGCTTGGTGAAAGCGCTTCAACCGACTTCCAATAATCCAACTGTGGATCAAGGGGAAGAATTGCAAGTGAAGATGTGGTGACACCGTTCTTGAAATACTCAGAAATGATGTCACGGCAATGTGCAGGACTTCCGTGCACCACCAATTCGTCCACCACCTGATCGGGAATTGCAGCCAAGGCTGCTTTGCGGTCGCCCGCCTTCCACGCATCCCACATTCCTTGCATCAACGGCGCACGACCCATCCAACGATGGAAGTCGGCGTACACCGGAACGTTCATGTAGGCAGCAATTGCGAAACGAGCACCAGCGCGCACCACTTCGGTGTCTTCGCTTGGGCATACAAAAATGCGCGCAGTGATCTCTTTCTCCACTCCGTTGGCAGCGTCGTTCACCACTTTTGCAACTTTGGTTACGTCTTGTGCGCTCAGCCAGTTAATGATGACACCGTCTGCTTCGCGCGCACCCAACTTCAGCATTCCTTCACGAAGCGCCGCAATGAGAATCGTTGGCTTTTGTGCCGGCTTAATGCTCAGGCGAAATCCGTCCACCTTAAACGTGTCGTATTCCTTGGTGATTTTTTCTCCAGAAAATGCATCATGCATAAATCGAACAACGTCGCGCACTTTTTTGTACGGGTCAACGAATGGCACACCATTCCAACGCTCCACAATCACATTGCTTGACGAACCAATCCCAATTGCAAAACGACCAGGCGCAGCATCGGCAAGTGCGGCAACACTTTGCGCAATCACCGGAGCCGTGCGCGTGTATGCCGGAACAATTGCGGTGCCAAGACGAAGGCGTGGTTCCCAAGCTGCGGCTAATGCCAGCGGGGTGAATGCATCTGCACCATCGGTTTCAGCAGACCAAATGTCGCTGTATCCCCAGTCGGCCAACTGTGCATATTTTTCTTTGTGATCGTGCAAATGACCTGGAAGTGGAACTGTCATTCCGTTGCGGCGAATCATTTTGGTTCCCTCCACATTCGAGCAATACAACTTTGACTTGCGGTGGCAAGAAACGTTCCGTCTTCGGCGAACATGTTTACTGTTCCGTGCCCGAAGCCGCGTTCCACGCCTTGTATATGTATGTCTAACAACACCCACTTGGTGGGAACGAGGCGAACCACGCGAAGCGTGTTATCCAGGCTGTTCCCTCCACCTCGAATGCCAAGTGCTTGCCCTACGCCCATAGGCACAAAGTCGCCCAACACGGCCAACGTTGCCGTGTCTACGCCGTCGATCACGTCTGGTATTCGGGCCCACATCAGCGTGCGGCCATCATTTGGGGTTCCATCTAGGTCTTCTAGTTCGCGCCCAATGACAAAACGTTCTTCCATTTTTTCATGGATGGTGTTTGTAACGTCGCCGCGATGTGCGCGTTGCTTCAAAGCACTAGGTGGTGGCACATCGGGCATGGTCACAAATGAATGTGCGTACTCGAAAGGGCGCTCGCCAACTGCTGCATTCACTGTCAAAATTTCGCGATCGCCAACGTGACACACTGCGCGCGCTTGCGTTATCTGATGACCAACAACTGCAAGCGTGACATCGATATCCATTGTCTCGCCAGTTCGCGCATACGACAGATACTGGGCAGTTGCCCACACACACGTGCGGCCAGATAGTTCTTCGATTGCAGCTACAGCAGCCGCCAACCCGCAACCACCCCACAGAAAATTGCCACCCGTTACTAGGCCGGGTCGAACGACCATTGACCACCGACCGTTTGTCGGTCCAAAAACCCCTGATGGTTCTATTCCGAGAAAGGCTTTGGTATTCATAATGCATCACCACACTAATAGAGCGAGTGATTTTGCCGACTACTTTAAGACAATGAGCACAACTGATACTCCGTGGATGGGCGATGCATGCTCGCTTGTAGATGCCTTTCGCAAAAACGAGCGTTCCCCACTGGAAGAGTTGCAAGCATCGTTAAATGCCATTGAAAAAAGTTCGCTCAATGCTTTTTCATTTCTTGATCCAGATGGAGCACTTGATCGAGCAAAGTCTGCTGACGTGTCAAAACCATTTGGCGGAATTCCACTTGGCGTAAAAGAACTCGATGCTGTTCAAGGATGGCCATACACAGAAGCATGTGTGGTCTTTGCTGACCGCAAGGCAACACACACATCCGTCATGGTCGAACGTGTTACGCAACATGGTGGAGCAAATGCAATTGGGTTGTGCACCGCAAGCGAATTTGGTGGCGTGAATGTCACTCGCACTGTTTTGAATGGTGTAACACATAACCCGTGGCAACATGGTCGCACTCCAGGCGGTTCTTCTGGTGGAAGTGCTGCCGCAGTTGCTGGTGGTCTCGTCACTATTGCAACCGGTGGCGATGGCGGAGGTTCAATTCGAATTCCCGCAGGCTTCACAGGTCTTGTCGGGTTAAAGGCAACGTTTGGCAGAATCCCTCGCGCGCCACACACCGAACTTGGAAATCTCACCGTAAACACAGGAGTGATGGCACGAAGCATTCGCGACACTGCACGTTGGTTCGACGTGTGCAACGGGCACGACGCACGAGATCCACTCAGTTTGCAACGAGTTGAAAACTGGGAACTCGAATTAGGAAGTCACGCTGAATCGTTGCGCGGTAAAACTGCGGTGCTCGCTCCTAATTGGGGTGGTGCAGTCGTCTCCCCTGCAATGTGGCAACAACTTGAGGAATATGCGCGGCATCTTGCGTCTATCACTGGAATGCAGATCATCACCGTCGACACCACGCTTCCCAGCATGGGAGCTGCTTGGTCAATCAGCGGAATGATTGAAATTCAGATGCAATTGGCAGACCATTGGCCAGCATGCGCCGATGTGCTCACTCCAGAAATGCGATTTGGGATTCAAGCAACTCTCGGTAAATACGGAGCAGAGGCCCGCGCGAAAATTGAAGCTCGTCGTGCTGCGCTGAATCAGCGAATGCACGAAATTTTCCAAGCGGCAGATTTTGTGATTACCGCAAGCAACCCCGATGTTGCTTTCAATGCAGAAGGTCCATTGCCATCAATTTTTGGTGGAGTATCGGGTGGGATGGGAAACAACGGCAAGCTCACCTTTCCGGCAAACATGTACGGCAACCCCGCAATTTCCATTCCGTCTGGACTCATCGATGGCCTACCTGTGGCACTGCAAGTAAACGGACGTCATTTCAGCGAACAATTACTGCTCGAACTCGGTCTTGCTATGGAACGCTCACGACCATGGGCGCTTGTTGCACCGAACTCACCGAACTAAGCGAGTAGCGCACGACCAACAATGTCGGTGCAAAACGCAGTGAGAATTGCCAAGTACATCAATCCTGTTGCTGCCATTACTGCCGAATAGCTGCGTTCTTTCAACGCCGCTCGCGTGACTAATGCAAGCACACCAGTTACCACTGCCGACGCAAGCCAGAACCAGCCAAGCACACCATTCCAGCCATCATCAACTGAACCATTCAACACGCTGATCATTCCGGTTGGCAATAGCAACACCACTACTTCTAGCGGCCACATGTAAATAACTGCTGTAGTGATTTCATTTATCAACTTCCGCGGCATTCCCGGCTGCACCAAATACCAGTGCCCCAACAACATGGTGTCGCTCACTGCGCCAAGAAACAGTGTTCCAACGACGATGCGCAATAACGACACAACCATGTCACCGCCGCTGCCTTCGCTCGCTGCAGATATTCCTGCAGCAATAATTCCCGGGACACCAAGCAGTGGTGCGATCAGATCAAACTTTGATCGCTTGTTTCTCATGAGCACGAACGCAGCAACTGCAACCGCAACGCTTGAGGCTTCGCGAATAATGCTGACTCCGTAGCGATTACCCAACACAACAGCAATTGCCGCAAAGACACCATAGGTAAGGCGCAACAACATGCCATAGCCCGCGCCAACTTCGTTTCGACGCGTGGTGAACCACAAGAAGGCAAGACCTCCAACAGCCCATTGCAACATCACCGTTGCCGCTTCTAAACGAATCATGACCTGAAGAACTTAGGCTTCAACGACGATCAAATTGTGGTTTGCCATATTCATCGAGTCTGGACCACTCGTTGTTGCTACGACAATGTCTTCCAATCGCATGCCCCACTTACCCGGAATATAAATTCCTGGTTCAACGCTGAATGCATGACCAGCAGCAATGGGCAACTTATTTCCACTCACCATGTATGGGTCTTCGTGGGCTTCCATGCCAATGCCATGCCCGGTGCGGTGCACGAAATACTCGCCATACCCTGCTTTTTCAATTACTGCGCGCGAGGCGCGATCTACATCTTCACAAGCATTTCCCACAATGCCTGCAGCAACACCTGCAGCTTGCGATTCGAATAACACGGCATAGGCGTCGGCAACGTCGCTTGCAATCTGGCCCGTGAACACACACCTGGTGATGTCGCTGCAATAGCCATTCATCGTTCCACCAAAGTCACAAAGCACAATTTCATTTGCCTGAATCACTCGCGGTCCAGCATGGTGGTGAGGACTTGCAGCATTCTCTCCTGCCGCAACAATGGCGAAGTTCACCACGTTGTGACCTTCTGCGATTAAGCGCGAAGAAATATCGGCAGATACTGCAGCTTCAGTACGACCAATGAGCGGAATCTTTCCCGAATGAAGTTGTGCGGCAACTCTGTCGGCCGCAGCACCTGCAGCGCGAAGGGCAGCAATTTCGCTTGCGTCCTTCGACATGCGCAATGCGCCAACCACGTCTACTGCACGAGTGAACGTTGCACCCGGAACATGTGGCAACAACTCCACCAGAAACCGTGCCCACATCTGATCGCCGACCGCAATTCGCTTGGCATCGCCCAATAGTTTCGCCACAATCGCAATTGGGTTATCAGTTTCATTCCACGGAACAATTGAAAACACATCTGGTTGTGCAACAACTCGCGGCACTTCAAGACGCGGAACCACCATGCTCACGTGTCCAGTGCGTGGAACTACCAGCATGGTTAAACGTTCAAGTGGCATTGCTTCGTAACCCGACAGATACGGAAGGTCATGACCAACCGAGAGCAACGCCGCATCTACAAGTTGTGCAGTCATTGCAGCGCGAACTTTTGCAATGCGCTCGACGTAATCGGAAGTGGTGGCAATTGTTGAACTCACAGGCTGTTTTTCCCCACCTTCACCAACTTGCCGTCGTTGTATTCCTCAACAGCGGTGATGATCTCTTCCTTTGTATTCATGACAAAAGGACCATAGCGAACCATTGGCTCACCAAGCGGCAAGCCACCCATAATCAGAATTTGCGCGGCGGATGTAGTCGCTTCCACCCGCACCAAACCAGCAGTTCTTTGCAACACCACCATTTCTCCAGAAACACTCGTTGATTCATTCACGCGTGCTTCGCCGTCGAATACATGAATAAGGGCGGTATGTCCTTCCTCTGGCAACCACTCCACAACATCGCCCACTTCTAAAACGGC
>CAITUB010000143.1 GCA_903895515.1 uncultured Acidimicrobium sp.
CTGGTCGCGGCACTGTAGTAACTGGCAAGGTTGAGCAGGGTCGTGTCAACACCGGTGACGAAATTGAAATCGTTGGTCTCCGTGACACACAGAAGACAACTTGCACAGGTGTTGAAATGTTCCGCAAGCTTCTCGATCAGGGTCAAGCAGGCGACAACATTGGCGCACTCTTGCGCGGTACCAAGAAGGAAGACGTTGAGCGTGGCCAGGTGCTTTGTGCTCCAGGTTCAATCACACCTCACACCAACTTCGAAGGTCAGGTGTACGTGTTGACGAAGGAAGAAGGCGGCCGTCACAAGCCATTCTTCAACAACTATCGTCCACAGTTCTTCTTCCGCACCACCGACGTAACCGGAACCGTTGAGTTGCCAAAGGGCACCGAAATGGTGATGCCTGGTGACAACGTGATGATGACCGTGGAATTGGGCAAGCCAATCGCCATGGACGAAGGTCTTCGTTTCGCAATCCGTGAAGGTGGCCGCACCGTAGGTGCAGGTCGCGTAGTCAAGATCCTCAAATAACGAACTGACTGGCTGAACTTCATGGCATCAAGCATCCGCATCCGTCTCAAGGCATTCGATCATCAGATCATCGACGAGTCTTCAAAGAAGATCGTCGAGACTGTTGCTCGTACCAACGCGACAGTGCGCGGTCCGATTCCGTTACCTACGGACAACCACCGTTACACGGTGATCCGTGGGCCACACGTTGACAAAGACTCCCGTGAGCATTTCGAAATGCGCATTCACAAGCGTCTCATCGACATCGTGGAACCAAACGCGAAGACCATTGACAGCCTCCAGCGCATTGAACTGCCTGCCGGCGTTGACATCGAAATCAAGCTGCAGAACAGTTAATTCCAGTTCTTCACAGGCGATAAACGCCCTTCAATTAGGGTGCGTAGTACATGGTTAACCGAAAGGTTGCAGTGCTGCGGGCAGATGCGTCCAGCTCTATTGGGGTTGGACACGTCATGCGATCACTTTCGCTAGGTGAAGCATTACTCGACGAAGGTTTTGGCGTCGAGCTTGTTTCTTACGAGCTCGCGCCAAGTCTTCAGTCACTTGCCACATCGTGTGGCATCGAAGTGGTTGAGCTTTCATGTGCTCCCCGGTCTAGTGAAGATTCCCAATTTGTTCTTACGCGCAAAGCCGACATTGTGGTAGTCGATGGCTACGAATTTTCGCGAGAGTTTTTTGCCGTTCTAGAACAAAGCAATACGCCTTTTGCTGTCATTGACGACAATGCAGAGACGAATGCTCTCTCACCGAGTGCAGTGATCAATCAGAATCCACATGCATCTGAATCGATGTATGCGCACTTGCAGGGCAAGCCAAAGCTATTACTTGGTTTGCAATATGCAATGGTGCGAAAGGAGGTTCGCGAAGTTGCTGCAATGAATTTGCCAACTCGCGAAGGTGAAGTGTTTGTTGCAATGGGCGGAGCCGACTTTCTTGGGCTCACAGTGCCAATTGTTGAGGCCTTGGTTGAAACTGGATTACAAATACGCGTTGCAGTTGGTCATGCCAATTCGCAGCTCAAGCAAGTACAAACGTTGGCGGACCAACACGGACACGTAAATCTGATTGAACAACATGAGTATGTGTCGAGTTTGGCCAGCGCTCACGTTGCCGTGCTTGCCGCTGGTTCATCGTTGTGGGAAGCATGTGCTGTTGGCACACCATCAATTGGGTTAGTCGTCGCCGACAATCAGATTGCATCGGCGAATGCTGCAGCGAAACTTGGTTTTACGCGCGTGATTGACTGTCGAAGGTCGTTTAGCGTTGAAGCGGTGCAGCGGGAAATTGAAGCATGTATTTTTGGCGGAACCTCTGCGATGCGCGGGGCTGCCTTAAGTATTGGTATTGCCAATGGCGCAAGCCTGGTGGCGAGTGAACTTGGGGCAATTGCATGATTGTCAAGATCAAGCGAATATCGCAAGGCGACAGGGCATCGCTTCGTCAATGGAGAAATGACCCTGAAGTGTCGAAGTGGATGTACACGAACCATGAAATTGGCGAAGCCGAACACAATGCGTGGTTTGACACCATGCTTGTTGATGCCTCGAAGGTGTATTGGAAGGTTGTCGTAGATGGCGATGCGGTAGGCGCAATTTTTCTCACAGGAATTTTGGACCCTGGAAACACGTGCGAGTGGGGCATGTATTTGGCTGATGGTGATGTGCGCGGAAAAGGTGTCGCACAGGCGGCATGTGCGCTGTCATTTCGCTATGCCTTTACTGATTTGGGTATGAAAGTAGTGAACTGCGAAGCCGTTGCTCAGAATGAAAATGCAATTGGGCTGTACGAAAGTGTTGGTTATGTGCGCACAGGCTTACAGGTAGATGCTGTTAAGCGCGGTGACGAAATGTTGTCGATAGTTACACTTGAACTGACGCGCGAATCATGGAACACCATTGAGTCGCAGGTTTTGCAGAAGCTTCATGAAAAGGGGGTGAACATCAATGGGTAAGCCTGTGTATGTCATCGCCGAACTCTCTGCCAATCATGGAGGCAGTAAGGCCCGAGCGCTCGAAGTAATTCACGCAGCGCACGAAGCCGGCGCCGACGCCGTGAAGTTTCAGCACTACACAGCAGAGACCATTACGGTTCGCTCCGATCACCCCGACTTCAAAGTAAGTGGCGGAACGCTGTGGGATGGCCGTCAACTTGCCGACTTGTACGCC
>CAITUB010000144.1 GCA_903895515.1 uncultured Acidimicrobium sp.
TCGTGCTCCGCCGAATACGGCATCAAATCGGTGTTCGGCAATGGAGTCAAGCAGGGTCACGGTTTGCAGCGGGTTGCGGCTTGCTCGTGGTCCGCTGACATCGGCAACTTTGCCCGAGTCAATTGAAGCCTGTACCGATCCAACAATGAGCTGCACACCGGTATCTGCAACGCAGCGATCGCGGAATTCAATGACCTCGGGGAAGTTGTGTCCAGTGTCAATGTGCATCACAGGGAATGGGATTCGAGCAGGTGCAAAGGCGCGCATGGCTAGGTGCAGCATGACGACTGAATCTTTTCCACCTGAGAACAGCAGTACGGGGCGCTCGAACTCGGCAGCCACTTCGCGAATGATGGTGACGGACTCGTCAATCAGACCATCGAGCGAGGTTTTCATACGGCTTCAGGTTAGTTGACGGACCTTCCTAATTTTTTGTAAAACGTAGTCATTCAGTGGATTTTGGGCTATCCAGACCGTGTTACTCTCGGGGCGTGCCAGCCGGCGCGGAGAACCAACAATGGCTATGCGTTTCGCATAGGGGGAGAGCAATTAGATGAAAATGAAACACCTCAAGGGGATTGCCCTTGCAGCAGCTGCGGTCGTAGGACTTGCAGCATGCGGCGGAAGCAGTTCATCCACAGACACCACAGCAGCCGCTGGTGGCGACTACAGCAACTTGAAAGTTGCCGTTGTCTACATCGGCGTTCCTGGAGATGCTGGATACACCTATCAGCATGATCAGGGAATCGCAGAACTCGAAGCAGAGCTCGGCATCACTGTTACCCGTTTGGAGAACATTCCAGAAGGTGCAGAATCCGCAGCAACGTTCGATCAGCTCGCGAGCGAGGGTTACAACCTGATTTTCGGAACCTCATTCGGTTACATGGACCCAATGATTGAAACAGCAGCCAAGTATCCAAACGTGTGCTTCGAGCATGCAACTGGTTACAAGACTGCTCCAAACATGGGCACATACTTTGGTGCAGCAGAAGAAGCTCGTTACCTCTCCGGTATCGCAGCAGGCGCAGCATCAAAGAGTGGCAAGCTTGGTTACGTAGCAGCATTCCCAATTCCAGAAGTTGTTCGCGGTTTGAACGCCTTCACATTGGGTGCTCGTTCGGTGAATCCAAAAGCAACTGTTCAAGTTGCATGGACATCAACCTGGTTTGACCCAGCTAAGGAAAAGGAAGCAGCACAGTCATTGTTGCAAGCAGGCGCAGATGTTCTTGGTATGCACCAGGACTCAACTGCAACTGGTGAAGCAGCAATGGAAGCTGGTGCGAAGTGGGTTGGTTACAACTCCGACACCAAGGCTGGCGACTTCCCAGACACCTGGCTCACCGCTCCAATTTGGGACTGGGGTCCTTACTACATCAAGGCTGCTAAGTCATTTGCTACAGGAACCTGCCTTGCAGGCGACTCTGGCCAGTACTACGGCAACATGGCAGACGGAACGGTCAAGTTGGGAACCTTCGGTTCTTCGGTAACTGCAGAAACACAGGCTCTCATTGCTGAGAAGACTGCTGCAATCATCGACGGATCATTTGCTCCTTTCACTGGACCAATCAAAGACAACACAGGTAAGGAAGTTATTGCCGCCGGAGTGGTTGCGCCTTTGGGCGACCTGCTCGGTATGCAGTACCTTGTTGAAGGTGTTATTGGCGAAATTCCAAAGAGCTAGTTCTCTATGAGTAGTGCCTCTTCTGAGGCCGCAATGGGGTCGCACCGCTTAGGCGGTGCGACCCTCTTTGCATTGTCTGCCCGAC
This sequence comes from uncultured Acidimicrobium sp., assembly GCA_903895515.1. Classification (GTDB taxonomy): domain Bacteria; phylum Actinomycetota; class Acidimicrobiia; order Acidimicrobiales; family Ilumatobacteraceae; genus UBA3006. The sequence continues at coordinate 1,767 of CAITUB010000144.1, forward strand.
AAGTAACGAAGCGTTTCCCTGGCGTTCTGGCCAATGACCGGGTTGATTTCGACTTACTGCCTGGCGAAGTACACACGCTGCTTGGTGAAAACGGAGCAGGAAAGAGCACCCTTGCTTCGGTGTTGTGTGGTTTGTACAAGCCAGATGAAGGCGCGGTGCTGCGTAATGGCACACAGGTTCGCCTCACAAGCCCACGTCACGGTTTACAAAATGGCATCGCGATGGTGCATCAGCATTTCCGTTTGGTGGATCGATTTACTATTGCAGAAAATGTTGTGCTTGGCCATCGGAATTTGCCATTTCGATTGCGAGCAAATGATTTGGAAGATCAAGTTGCTCAAGTTGCCGAGCGTTTTGGATTACCACTTGACCCGCGGGTAACGGTTGGCGAATTGTCGGCTGGCCAACGTCAGCGCGTTGAAATTGTTAAGGCGTTGTACCAAGGTGCAGAGATTTTGTTGCTCGATGAGCCAACCGCATTGTTGGCTCCGCCAGAAGTAGAAAAGTTATTTGAAACTGTTCGTGCGATGACGCAAGCGGGCAAATCCGTGGTGTTCGTGAGCCACAAGCTCGGTGAAGTTGTTGACATTTCCGATCGTGTAACGGTGATGCGCGATGGTCGTGTAACGGGCTCAGTTGCACGAGGAGAAGCCGATACTCGAAAACTTGCCGAACTCATGGTTGGTCGCGATATTGATCTTTCTCCTCGTAGGTCGCGTGTTGCAGCGCAGGAGACACTGCTGCAACTTGACAAAGTGGGTCTAACCAAAGACGGCATAGAGCGAATTGCAAACATTTCACTGAGCGTTCGAGCAGGTGAAATTGTGGGTATTGCTGGAGTTTCGGGTAACGGCCAGCGTGAACTTGCAGAAATTGTTGCTGGCTTACAAGCGCCCACAAGCGGTGAGATTTTGATTAATGGCGCTCGAGTAAATGGCATAGGAACCCGCAAAGTTCGCGAAGCTGGTCTTGCATATGTCCCTGAAGACCGGCTTGGTACGGGTCTTGCGCCATCGTTGTCCATTGTTGACAATTTGGTGCTCACGCGTGATCGCGGCTTCTTGGTTGATCGCAAGTCTGCACTAGTTGAAGCAGAAGCGTTCATCAAGCAGCTTGAAATTAAAACGCCGCATGCGCACACTGCAACGCGCAAACTTTCAGGTGGCAATTCACAGAAAGTGTTGTTAGCTCGTGAGATCTTTGCCGCTGGCGATAATTCACGTGTACTGGTGGTGTGTTCGCCGACTCGTGGGTTAGACGTTGGCGCCGTTGAAGCGGTGCACAAATTGCTGGATGAGGCAAGAAGTTCCGGGAAAGCCGTTCTACTTATTAGCGAAGACCTCGATGAAGTGCTGACGCTGGCCGACAAGGTGCTGGTGTTGTACCGAGGCTCGGTTGTGCACGAAGTGGCCGGTCATGAAGTTGATGTTGAAGCAGTAGGGCTAGCGATGGCAGGTTTGTCGTGATTATTGGCAACTTTCGTATCGAACTTGAGCCACGATTGTCTTCGCCTAAGTGGTTGTACTTGGCAGTGCCTGCAGGATCGTTGGTGTTTGCGTTCATCGTTGGGGGAATTTTTCTCGCACTCACTGGGCATTCACCAATTGGCACTTATGGTTCGCTGATAAGTCACGGCTATACGTCGTCAAAAGGAATTACCAATACCTTGGGCTTAGCAACTCCGCTGATTTGTACAGGTCTTGCTGCAGCTTTTGCATTCCGCATGAATTTGTTCAACATTGGTGAAGAAGGCCAGATGTATTTGGGCATGATCGGCTCTGCTTGGGCTGGCATTGCCCTTGCTGGACATTTGCCTCATGTGCTTGCGGTGCCAACCGTATTGATTATTGGTGCAGCGACTGGGGCATTTTGGGTGTTGTTGCCAGCAATTTTGCGTGCCAAGTTGGGCACAAGCGAAATTGTCAGCACGCTGCTACTGAACTATGTGGCGCTGAACTTGGTGAACTATTTCATTTATGGAAGCCGTGGGTTTTTCAGAGACCCAACGACGTCATTCCCGCAGGGTCGTGGGGTAGAAGAGACTGCTCGCTTTCATAGCTTCGGAACCTCAAATACATATCCAACCGTGATCATCGCTGTGCTCTTGGCAGTGGCGCTGTATTGGTTCATGAAGCGCTCAAACTTTGGTTACGAGACTTCGGTGTTCGCTGACTCGCCAAACACGGCTCGTTATGCCGGTATGAATGCAACGAAACTCACACTGTCTGTGTTGTTGTTCTCGGGTGCACTTGCCGGGCTTGCAGGCGCCATGTATGTGGTTGGACCTGCAGGCAAAGTAGACCCAGGCTTGTTACAGATTGGACTTGGTTACGCAGGCATCGTGGTGGCCGCACTTGCTCGCTACAACTTTGTTGCGGTGGTTCTGACGGCAATCTTGTTTGCAGGTTTGCGTGTTGGCGGTGCGTCATTACAGATTTCCTCAAACCCTGTGCCAATTGCAATTGCGGTAGTGCTGCAAGGCTCGGTTCTGTTGTTTGCACTTGGCGGAGAAATATTTAGGCGCAACCGATTGCGCATTCGACGTGTGCAGCAAGTGAGTGTGGCATCGTGAACTCAAACGTCTGGATCCTTACCTTTGCTGATGCGATCAGCATCGCTACAACGTTGATTCTTGCCACGATTGGCGCAATTCTCACCGAACGATCAGGCGTAATCAATCTTGGTGTTGAAGGCATCTTGCTTATGGGTGCGGTCACAGCGTTTTTGGTGGGCGACGGAACCCACAACTTGTGGCTTGCGCTGTTCATGTCGGTATTGGTTGGCGTGGCAATGGCAACAGTTCACGCAATCCTCACCATCACGTTGCGAGCGAATCAAATTGTTGCTGGTTTGGCACTCGTAATTTTTGGTACAGGTTTGTCGCAATACATAGGCAAGCCCGTAGAAGGTAAGTCGCGTCCAGTGACCATTGAGCCGATGCATCTTGGCAAGCTGTCCGACATTCCGGTGGTCGGCCCAATTCTGTTTGGTCACGACATTTTCACCTATCTCACGTGGGCTGGTGCATTGGTGTGTTCGCTGTATCTCAATCGCACGCGACCAGGGTTGGTGTTACGTGCAACGGGCGACGCTCCAGCAACAGTGGACGCACAGGGTGTGTCGGTGGCGATGGTTCGGTTTGTGCACACCATTTTGGGTGGAGCGCTGATGGGCCTTGCTGGTGGCTGGTTCATGCTTGCTCGAGGAACGGCATGGAGTCAGGCAGCAACAACCAACGGCATTGGCTGGATCGCGTTGTCACTCGTGGTATTTGCCGCCTGGAGGCCACTACGAGCCATTGCAGGCGCTGTGCTGTTCGGCTTCACCCTGCAGGTGCCGTACACATTGCAAGGTCAGCAGATCAATATTTTGCCTCCTGAAATTGTGCAGATGTTGCCATTCGTTGCAACGTTGTTTGTGCTCGTCGCTCTGTCAACACCGCGAGCTCGCAAGTTGCTTGGTGCTCCAAAAATGCTTGGGCAACCATTCGTTCGCGACGAACGGTAATTCATCATGAGGCTTTCGCGCGCAAGTTCTAATGCCGACATTCTGAGCGTGTTGCATCAGGTTGCTGATGCAGTAGCA
>CAITUB010000145.1 GCA_903895515.1 uncultured Acidimicrobium sp.
GAAATGACCGAACTTGGTTTGGTGGGTGTTCCCGATGCCAGCAAAATGTTCTTGGCCGACCGTCGTCCAGGCACGCCAGGTTCTGTTGTCGTTCCAACACTTGAAGGACAACGCCCATTGCTCGTTGAAGTGCAAGCGCTCACCAACGCAACATCGGGCAATGCACCTGCGCGTCGAAGCGCACAAGGCCTCGACCCAGGTCGTTTAGCAATGTTGCTTGCAGTGCTCGAACGTCGCGCGCGCATCAGCCTGTCGCAACACGAGGTATATGCATCGGTCGTTGGTGGCGTGAAGTTGAACGACCCAGGCAGCGACCTTGGTTTATGTTTGGCTCTGGTTTCTGCAGCCACAAACACTCCGGCACCTGGCGATTTAGTGGTGTGTGGCGAAGTTGGTCTTGGTGGCGAAATTCGCCACGTTGGCCACATGTCGCGCCGGCTTGCCGAAGCAGCACGCTTGGGCTTCACCCGCGCAATCGTTCCCGCAAGCGGTGACTATTCACAAAAAGGGCTCACGCTTCAGCCAGCAAGCACGCTCAGTGAAGCACTAGCAATTGCGCAACTAAACGTGCGCTAAAGCCTGGCGTAGAGTCGGTGCGTGGCAATAGAACCCGACAATAAAAACTGGACATGGGTGCTCGAGCGCCAATGCCCCGACTGCGCATTTGATGCAGCATCTGTAGTTCCTCGCGACATTGGTATGAACATTCGCGATGTTGCGTCGCAATGGGAAGTGATCTTGTTGCATCCAGGCGCAACAAAACGACCTGTAGAAAACGTTTGGTCGCCAAGTGAATACGGGTGCCATGTGCGCGATGTGTTTCGCATGTATGACTTCCGTTTAGAGCTGATGCTCACCGAAGACGACCCTTTATTCCCCAACTGGGACCAAGACGAAACTGCCACATCCGACCGCTACGACCTGCAAGACCCATTGGTTGTGCGTCGTGAATTAGCAATTGCCGGCGACTTGCTAGCCGAGCGATTCGATGCGGTGACTGCAGGCGAATGGTTGCGAACCGGAATGCGCAGCGATGGAGCCAGGTTCACCGTGGAATCGATTGGCCGCTACTTTCTTCACGACCCCATTCATCATTTGTGGGATGTTTCGCGCACCTATTAACAACTCGCGCACACATCAGGTTCATGACAACCCAAACATCACATTCTGCAGTTAAAGGCGACGACGGCAACAAGCGCTGCGCTTGGTGCGTAAGCGACCCGCAATACATGAAGTATCACGACACCGAATGGGGCAGGCCCGTTACCGATGACCAAAAGCTCTACGAAAAGCTATGCCTCGAAGGCTTTCAGGCTGGGCTTTCATGGCTGACAATTTTGCGCAAGCGTGAAAACTTTCGCGAAGCGTTCGCCAACTTCGACCCCGAAGAGGTCGCGTTATTTAAGGCTCGCGACATCACACGGCTTATGAAGAACGAAGGCATCGTTCGCAATCGATTAAAGATTGAAGCCGCGATTACCAATGCGAAAGCAACACTGAAAGTGCAGGACGAATTGGGCACGCTGTCTTCACTCATTTGGTCGTTTGCGCCCACAAAGCCAAAAAAGGCTCCCCGCACGCTTTCCGATGTTCCGGCTACTTCACCAGAGTCGGTTGCTCTGTCGAAAGAGTTGCTGAAGCGTGGCTTCAAGTTTGTTGGGCCAACCACCATGTATGCAGCAATGCAGTCACTGGGTTTAGTGAACGATCACTTGGCTACGTGCTTTGCCCGCGACACCGCCAAATAGTTATACGTCGTAGCGGTACACATTTGTTTCGCGAGCCTTGAAACCAAGCCGCTGATACAAACGATTTGCTGCTTCGCGTGACGGACGCGAAGTGAGATCAACCGTTGTAGCGCCCTGACGTTTCGCTTCGGCGAGCGCGAACTTGTTTAACGCTTCGCCAACACCTTTGCCACGAGCATCGGCGTCAACCACCACATCTTCAATCCATGCGCGAATGCCCGTAGGGATGTGAAAAATCACCAGCGTCAATGAACCAACAATTACGCCATCAACTTTTGCCAACAGAACATGAGAAGAATCGGAAGCAACAATTGATTCCAACTGCTCTTTCGTTGGTGCCGGGTTCGACTTTGATAACTGCGGAATCAGTCGCTGAAACGCCACGACTAGGTCGTTGGCTACGCGGTTTGCGATTTCTACCTGCACAGTCATGTCTCTACCTTATTGCGTAAAAGCCCGTAGAATTAGCGTGTGCTGATGTTTACCGCGAAGCGGCAAGTAGCAACCGGCGTCGGCAACTGCCTGCGCATGCTTCCTGGCTCGCCAGTTGCCGGCCAGCGCGTACTCATGTATCACGCTGTGGGCAATCGCGTAGACGGCGACATCAACAACATTTACACCATGTCGCGCACCGACTTTTTGCGCCACATTGAAACTCTGCAGGCAGTTTCTGCGAAGTTCAACATGCCATTTACCCCATTTCGCCAATCGAATAGCACCGAAATTGCCGTTACTTTCGACGACGGATATGCCGATGCGCTTTCCACAATTGGTCCAGAACTGAGCAAGCGCGGTATTCCCTTTCATGTGTTTGTGACACCAGAAAAACTCACTTCTGGTGACCCGCGGTATTTATCAACTCCCGAACTGCGCGAACTTGCCACCATTCCAGGAGCAACCATTGGTGCGCACGGCGCAACTCACCGCTCACTCACTTCGCTCAGCATCGCCGATGCAGAAGCAGACTTGCGCAGTAGCAAGCAACAACTTGAAGATGTTCTGCAAACACCAATAACCACCATGTCGTACCCATATGGCCACGTGAATACAGAAGTGCGCGAAGCAGCACAACGTGTTGGGTTCACGGAAGCGGCTTGCAGCAAGTGGGGCGTGAATAACGAACACAGCGACGCACTGTTATTGAACCGCCTCGACATGTGGGCAGGCGACAACTCGCGTACCATTGAAAACAAAGTGCTGGGCTACTGGAACTTCCTCGGTCGTCGCACGTGACCGACAACGCAAACATCAGCGTGGTCATTCCATGCTTCAATTCTGCTGCAACAATTGAACGCGCACTACGCAGTGTTGAACATCAGACCACAAAACCGCACGAGGTGTTGGTGGTCGACGATGCAAGCAGTGACAACACTGTGTCAGTTATTGAACAGTACGCACAAACTTCCTCGCTAAATGTCCGCGTAATCAAACAAAACGTGAATGGCGGGCCAAGCGTGGCTCGCAATGCTGCTTGGAACGTTGCAACAGGTGAATTCATCGCCTTTCTGGATGCCGACGATCAGTGGCACCCGCAAAAACTTGAGGAACAACTCAATGCAATGCTGGCTAACCCGACATGTGCCATGAGTTTTCATGACCACCTGTTCGGTTCATCCGAACAATTCGAAACCTTGCCGTTTGCGCCAGTTACATCGCAGGCATCACTACGCAATTACCTGCTCCGCAATCGCTCCGCCACACCAACGGTGATGTTGCGCACAGCATTAACTGAGCGCTTCACCAGCACCAAGCGTTATGCCGAGGATTACTTGCTGTGGATGACCATTATCGCCAGCCACGGAAGTGCACTGCACATTCACGCCACGCTCGCCCACTGCTCTAACCCTGGTTATGGCGGCTCGGGGCAGAGCGGCAAGCTGTGGAAAATGGAACGCTCAGAACTGTCCGGATTCGTGTCTCTATGGCGCTCTGGGGCCCTCTCACTGCCCACCTTGGTGACGGTGTCAATCTGGTCAATTACTAAGTATTTACTGCGTCTTTTTGACACTTTTCTCATTCCGATTCGGCGCAGACGCCTATAGCGTTCTGCTGAGATGTCGTCCCTTGATCATGTCCGTTGGTTGTCAAAACCGTCACTGAAACAACCAGTCATCGTCACCGCATTTACCGGTTGGAACGATGCAGCAGACGCAGCATCAAATGCGGTTCGCAATTTAATTGAAGGTTGGCGCGCACAACCGCTTGCCGAAATTGACCCTGAAGAATTCACCGACTTCGCCACCATTCGCCCTCACGTTCGTCTGAAAGACGGAGGCGTGCGCAACATTGTGTGGCCAACCGTTGGATTGTGGCACGTGTCAGGCGCTGGCGGCGACATCATTTTGGTACTCGGACCAGAACCAAGTTTGAAATGGCGCACATTTTCAGAACAACTGATGGGTGTTGCCGATCACTTTGGTTCATCCATGATGCTCACACTTGGTGCATTGCTTGCCGATGTTCCTCACAGCCGACCTGTGCAAATTATTGGCACCGCAACCGATGACGACCTGATTGATCGCTTCGAACTTCAGCGTTCGCGTTATGAAGGACCAACCGGAATCGTTGGCGTATTGCACGACAGTTGCTACACAGCAGCAATGCCATCGGCAGCGTTGTGGGCAGCAGTGCCTGCATATGCATCACAAGTGCCTTCACCTAAAGCATCGCTGTCACTTATGCGCCGCGCATGCGAAATTATTGGCACACCAGCACCCGTCGCATCGGTCATGAACCTGATTGAGCGTTACGAAGAACAAGTGAACTCGCTAGTCAGTGACGACGAAGACTTGGCTGCATACGTTGAGCGTTTGGAAACCATGTCTGACAACGGCATGAGCCTGGACGACGAAGTTGACGACGGTCAATTACAGTTCGATTTCGCAATGGACTCTGAAGACGAATCTGCAGAAGAACCCGATGCATCAACCTTGATGGATGAAGTAGAACAATTCCTTCGCGAACAAGGCGAAGGCAAGTAATTACAGGCTGGCTACCAGTTCTTCTACTGGCGTAACCATTCCTACGTAAAACGCACCGAATTCTGCGTAAACGGCAGATGCTTCATCGAAGCGCATGGTGTACACCACGTCTTTCAAGTCGTCTGGGTTTACTGCAAACAACGTAACGCCCCATTCGAAATCATCGAAGCCCGCGCTTGCGGTAACCAACTGAATAACGCGACCAGCAAATGCGCGACCGCTCTTACCGTGTTCGCCCATCAGTTCGCTGCGCTTTTCGAATGGCAAGGTGAACCAGTTGTTTTCTGGGTCACGACGCTTCGACATTGGGTAGAAACACCATGCGTTCTTGCCGGCAGGTGGCAACTGCGGGTACAAACGTGCAGTCTTCATTTCTTCAGGAACGTTCGCTGCGTATTCGCTGAGTTCGGTAATGGATACGTAACTGTCGGTGATGAACACTCCAGCAGTTTGAACAGCGGTCTGGAACTTGCGTAGTTCGCGCATGTCGGAAGCAACTGCCATAAATGCAACGTCAGCTTTGTGGCCAAGCATGGACACGCTCACCACTTGAACGCCACGACCTTGCGCATTTTTTACTGCGGAAATGACGGCTTGGCCATCAAACTCTGCTGCTGGGTGACCAAATAGGTGCAATACAGCCATTCCAACCGAGGGGGACATTGGTTCGCTCATGTGGCAAGACTACCTTTCGTTCGTTGATGCTGCGTTGGCGAACGCCAAAGATGCTCGTGCTGGTGATTCATCATCCAGGTGCAAAAACAATGATGGTTCGGTGAGTTCGAGTTCCATCAGTTCGGGAACGCCAGCAGCATTCACCACCATGTCTACGCGTGCGTACAACGGCGAAACACCAAACTTGTTTTTCACAAAGGCCACAACTGAGTCGCCAAAAGCGCGCTCGGCAGCACTTGGAATGCGCAATGTGATTTCTTCAACTACATAGAGGCCGTTGTGATTTTGATCATTATCGGCGAAAATTGGCGCCTTACGAAAACCATGGCTGAACTGGCCGCCCAAATACACCAAGCCTGTTTCACCATATTCGTCAATTGCGCTTTGGTATGGCTGGGCAAGCACTGCAATGCCACTGTTCAGCAACCTGCGCGCATGTTCGGTTGCACCTACAACATCATTTTTGTATCGCGCAGTGTTATTCGAGCCTGCGCTAATTGCCGGCTTCACAATCACGTCGCGCGAAAACACGCCATCGGATAAATCGGTTTCAGATTCAACAAACACGGTTTCCATCACCGCAATGTCAGCGCTCATTAATTCGCGCAAATAACGCTTATCCAAATTCCACTCAACAATGGGCAACGTGTTCAACAAACGTGTTTGTGTTGCCACCACTTTTAACCATGCGCTGAACTCTGCGATGCGTTCGTGATAGTCCCACGGGCTGCGCAGCACGGCAATTGAATAGTCGGTCCACTGTGCATCGGGATCATCCCAGTTCACAATGTTCCACTTCACCCCAGATGCATCAAGAGCACGACTCAAGATCCCAAGATCTTTATCGTGCCCTCGTGCTGACTCTGTTGTGACGAGCGCAATCATGTTTGGTGATGTGCTCATGAAGGTCTACTTGATTTAGTAGTCCTCCATGCCTCCGCCTGGCATTTGCATTCCAGCATCGGCTGGCTTGTCGGCAATGACTACTTCGGTGGTGAGGAACAATGCTGCAATTGAGCCCGCGTTCTGCAATGCAGAGCGGGTTACTTTCGCTGCGTCAATAACTCCCAGTTTCACGAGGTCTTCGTATTCGCCAGTTGCTGCGTTCAGGCCTTCGTTGCCCTTCATGCTGCGTACTTTTTCAACGACTACTCCACCTTCAAGACCAGCGTTTTCTGCAATTTGCTTCAACGGGCCTTCAAGTGACTTAGCCACCATGCGAGCACCGGTTGCTTCATCACCCTGCAACGTGTCGGCAACTGCAAACACTGCTGCTTGCGAACGAAGCAATGCAACGCCGCCGCCAGGAACAACGCCTTCTTCAATGGCTGCCTTGGTGGTACTTACTGCGTCTTCAATACGGTGCTTCTTTTCCTTCAATTCAACTTCGGTTGCTGCGCCAACTTTCAACACTGCAACGCCGCCCGAAAGTTTTGCCAAACGCTCTTGCAACTTCTCGCGGTCGTAATCGCTGTCGGTGTTGTCGATCTCGGCCTTAATTTGTGAAATGCGACCCTTGATGTCGCCATCTGTGCCTGCGCCTTCGATGATGGTGGTTTCATCTTTGGTAACCACAATCTTCTTCGCGCGACCCAACAAGTCGAGCGTGGTGTTCTCAAGCTTCAAGCCAACTTCTTCGCTAATCACTTGGCCGCCGGTGAGAATGGCGATGTCTTGCAACATTGCTTTGCGACGATCGCCAAAGCCTGGTGCCTTCACTGCAACGCTCTTGAACGTGCCACGAATTTTGTTGACAACAAGTGTTGCCAATGCTTCGCCTTCAATGTCTTCAGCAACAATGACCAACTGCTTGCCAGTCTGCATCACTTTTTCAAGCACAGGAACAAGGTCGCGCACGTTGGCTACTTTGCCTGCGTACAACAAGATGTATCCGTCGTCCACAATGGCTTCCATGCGGTCGGTGTCGGTTACGAAATACGGTGAGATGTAACCCTTGTCAAAACGCATTCCTTCAACGAGGTCCATTTCCATGCCAAAGGTTTGGCTTTCTTCAACGGTGATCACTCCGTCTTTGCCCACCTTGTCGATGGCTTCTGAAATCATCTGGCCAATTTCTTCATCGGCTGACGAAATTGATGCAACTTGTGCAATTTGTGACTTCGAATCAACTTCCTTCGACAATTCACGAATGCTGGCAACTGCTGCTGCAACGCCTGCTTCAATGCCGCGCTTCAAGCTCATTGGGTTTGCACCCGCTGCAACGTTGCGCAATCCTTCGCGCACCATTGTCCAAGCAAGAACGGTTGCTGTTGTGGTTCCGTCACCGGCAACATCGTCGGTCTTCTTGGCAACTTCCTTCACCAGTTCGGCGCCAATGCGCTCGTATGGGTCTTCAAGGTCGATCTCTTTGGCGATAGATACGCCGTCGTTCGTAATAGTTGGAGCGCCCCACTTTTTGTCGAGCACCACGTTGCGACCTTTTGGCCCCAAGGTGACGCGTACGGCGTCTGCCAATTTGTTCATGCCGGCCTCTAGGCCGCGGCGTGCTTCCTCGTCGAATGCGATCATTTTGGACATGATGAACCTCCGTAGTGTTGCCTGAAACAGCGTTAGCACTCTACTGGCGAGACTGCTAAATCAAACGGGGGTTGGGTTAGCGGATCTTGCGCAGCACCACATCTGTTCGGGTTTCCGTGGCACCTTCACGTTGCAACCAGCGCAATAGCGAGTCGAGGCCAGCCGTTCCATCGCAGGCCACAGCCAACGTGATGTCGGATTCTCCCGTTACGTGAGAGGCCCACAGCACGTCGTCGCGCTTCATGACCGCGTCATCGAACCCTTGGGTGTGTGGCATGCGGGCGTCGATTACGGCCTCCAGCGTGCGGCCCAGTGCCGCTTGGTTCACTTCGGCTTTGAACCCACGAATGACTCCAGCTCGGGTCATGCGGCGAACGCGCTCGGCAACGGCATTGGCCGACAAATGCACGCGGTCTCCTAGCATTTGCCAAGAGATTCGTCCGTCAGTTTGCAAAATACTGAGGATTTGCTTGTCAATCTTGTCTAACACCACTGTTTCAGTTGCCATAGTGCCTATTATGCCAGTAAATCGGCGGTTTCGGCGGTCATTTTGCCGTCAGAATAGAGCCATGCATAACGAAGCAACCTGGACTTGGATCCTGCTGGGATTCGAATTTGTCGGCATCTCCGGCATGTGGTTGGTTGGCGCCCGCAAATGGTGGGGCTGGGGCATGGTCTTGTGTGGTTCAGCTCCGTGGCTGGTGTACGCAATTGTGTTTAACAAGCCTGGCTTTATTGCCATGAGCTGTATCTGGATTACGACTCACAGTCGCAACATGATCGTGTGGCGTAAAAACGCTCAGCAACCACCGGCAACAGCAGGAATAATGGACACGGTCTCGCCAGCTGGCACCTTCGTGTTCAGCCCATCGAGGTAACGAACATCGTCATCTGACACGAAGATGTTCACAAACTTGTGCAGGTTGCCTGCATCGTCGAACAAGCGGTCAGAGAAGCCTGCGTGAATAGCGTTCAGCGCTGCAAGTACTTCTGCAAGCGTGTTGCCTTCAACTGAAACGGTTGATGCGCCACCGGAAAGTGGACGAAGTGTGGTGGGAATGCGAATAGTTACGGCCATGAATTAAACACTACCGCCAAGGTCGGGAATTCGTTACACCGTTCTCCATGAAACGTATTCAGCAAGCGTGATCAATTCGTCACGCACCGACTGCGCAAACGGCACATGTTGTACTGCGGCAATGGCCTCATCGGTCAGGCGGGTGATGACTGTTTCAAGTTCATCAAGTGCGCCAGTTTCGCGAATGACTTCTTGCACTCGTGCAATTTGTACCGGCATTAAATCTTGATTGCCAACCAATTGCAGTTCTTTCAATTGCGCAGCATTCGCACGTGCAGTAGCAATTGCCATTAGTGGTGTTGGCTTACCTTCGCGCAAGTCGTCGCCCACCGGCTTGCCGGTTATTGCGGTGTCGCCGAATGCGCCAAGCACGTCGTCGCGCATTTGAAATGCATCACCTAGTGGCAAACCATACGTGGAAAGCACAGGGATCAATTCGTCTCCGCGTGCTGGTGCAGCCAACAAGGCACCTAAATGCAGTGGTCGTTCAATGGTGTATTTACCACTCTTATATCGACAAATGCGTTCAGCCTTTTCGCGACGACGTTCATTCATTGCCGAACCCAACATGTCGAGGTACTGACCAAAGTTCAATTCAATTCGCAGCTCATTCCAAATAGTCCACGCTTGCGGCGATGCATTGCGCATCAACTGATCGGAATACACATATGCCAAGTCGCCGACCAATATGGCAACGCCGTCACCAAACCTGCGCGACTCGCCTGCCAAATTGTCTGCACCGTGACTGGCTTCAAACTTTGCATTCGTTGTTGGTTCGCCGCGGCGGGTGAGCGAACCATCCATTACGTCGTCGTGAAACAAGGCAAATGCATGCAGTAGTTCAAGTGCGGCACCGGCATCGATGACCAAGTCATCGGTTGGGTCTCCACCTGCACCAACGAAACCCCAGAAACAAAACGCAGGTCGTAATCGTTTGCCACCGGCAAGCACCAGCCGCGCAATTTCATCAATTGGCGGAACGAGATCTATATCTACCTTCGCCCAGCGTTCGCGCTCTACAGCAAGCAGTGCCTCAAGGCGTTTATCTACGCGAGAGGCAACGTCTAAGAGTGATTGAGGCGCGGCGTGCACGGGTTCAGGTTAGGGGGTTCTATGCGCGATATTTAGTCGGCATCAATTTGTGCAACAACTTCTTCAATTCGAAGTTTTGCATTGCCAATGCGGTCGCGGCACAGTTCAATCAGTTCTGATGCGCGCTTTACATGTTCGGCAAGCACGTCTACATCGACGTCGTTGCTTTCCAGTTCGTCCAAAATGGATTCCAGTTCGCCAATCGCCTCGGCGTAACCGGTGGTTTCATCAATTGTTTTTGCTGCTTTTTTCGTTGCCATGTGAGCACACTTCCTTTATGAATTGACCGTACTTGAGATTGTTCCGTCAGATAACTGGGTGGTCATCTGTTCGCCCGCCGACACCTGTGCAGCACTGCGAACAGTTCTGCCTTGTGCGTCACGCGTAATGCTCCAGCCACGCGCCATGGTGTTCACGGGGTCGAGCAAGCGCAGTCTGTCGCTTGCGCCTTTCAACGATTGCGCTGCCAAGTTCAACACGTCCATTGGGCGTCTGCGAATGCGGTCGAGCGAACGAACCAATTCGTGTTCTGCGCTTTGCAGTAACTCGCTTGCAGTTGCCGCAATTTGTGACCATGCTTCTTCGGTCGACTGCACAAACTCATTCACCACTTCGGCAACACCCGCAGCACATGCTGTTGGTGTTTTAAACGCGCGGTGCGCAACTTCGTCGGCGATGCTGAAATCTATTTCGTGACCAATGCCGGTGAACACGGGCTTCGCACATTTACCGATTGCTGAAGCAATTTCTTCGGTATCGAATGCCAAAAGATCGGTCTTCGAACCGCCGCCGCGCACCAACATGATCAAGTCAATGTCGTCGCGTTTGGCTGCTTGTTTCATAGCTGCAACAACAGTTGGTGCGGCATCTTCGCCTTGCACGCGTACGTCGTAGACAAACACTTCAAAGCCAAAAC